>NZ_RCOD01000001.1:0-25950 GCF_004307505.1 Pseudomonas sp. Sample_11 | reverse complement strand
TAGGTGTCGTTGACCTTTTCGCATTTCAGCTCAGGCATCTTCACCGGATCCATCTTCGGCGGCGCCGCGTCACCGCTCTTCAGCAGCTTGCGGGTGTTCTTGCACTCCGGGTTGGTGCAACCGAAGAACTTGCCGAAACGGCCGGTCTTGAGCTGCATCTCGCTGCCGCACTTATCGCATTCCAGACTCGGACCTTCATAGCCCTTGATGCGATAGCTGCCCTCTTCAATTTCGTAACCAGCGCAATCCGGATTGTTGCCGCAGATGTGCAACTTGCGCTTTTCGTCCAGCAGGTAGGCGTCCATCGCCGTGCTGCAGATCGGGCAGCGATGCTTGCCGCGCAGTACCAGCGATTCCGATTCGCCCTCGTCGTCCGCGGCGATTTCATCGCCCGGCACCAGGTTGACGGTAGCCTTGCAGCGCTCCTTCGGCGGCAGGCTGTAGCCCGAGCAGCCGAGGAACACGCCAGTCGATGCGGTACGAATCTGCATCGGACGACCGCACGTGGTGCACGGAATGTCAGTCATTACCGGCTGGTTGGCGCGCATGCCGCTGTCCGGGTTTTCCGCTACTTCGAGTTTCTTCTTGAAGTCGCCGTAGAACTCGTCCAGCACGTTTTTCCAGTCGCGCTCGCCCTGCGCCACATCATCGAGGTTCTCTTCCATGCCGGCGGTGAAGCCGTAGTCCATGAGATTGGAGAAGCTCTCGGACAGACGCTCGGTGACGATGTCGCCCATCTTTTCCGAGTAGAAACGACGGTTGTGCAGGGTCACATAACCACGATCCTGAATGGTCGAAATGATCGCAGCGTAGGTCGAAGGACGACCGATGCCGCGCTTTTCCATCTCCTTGACCAGACTGGCTTCGGAATAACGCGCCGGTGGCTTGGTGAAATGCTGCGACGGATCGAGCTTGATCAGCTTCATCACATCGCCCTGGGCCATGTCCGGCAGCACGTCATCATCGCCAGGCTTGGCAATCTGCGGCATCACCCGAGTGTAACCGTCGAACTTGAGGATACGGCCCTTGGCGCGCAACTCGAAGTCGCCAGCACCGACGCTGACGGTGGTCGACAGGTATTGCGCCGGCAGCATCTGGCAGGCGAGGAACTGGCGCCAGATCAGCTCGTACAGACGCTCGGCATCACGCTCCATGCCCGCCAGCTTGCTTGGCGTAGTGTTGGCGTCGGACGGACGAATCGCTTCGTGAGCCTCTTGCGCGCCTTCCTTGCTGCTGTAGACGTTCGGCGATTCCGGCAGGTACTTCTTGCCGAATTCGTCCTCGATGTAAGTGCGCGCCATCGCCACGGCGTCGGCCGAGAGATTGGTCGAGTCGGTACGCATGTAAGTGATGTAGCCGGCTTCGTACAGACGCTGGGCCATCATCATGGTTTTCTTCACGCCGAAACCGAGGCGGTTGCTCGCAGCCTGCTGCAAGGTCGACGTGATGAAAGGCGCCGATGGCTTGCTGCTGGTCGGTTTGTCTTCGCGCTTGACGATGCTGTAGCTGGAAGACTTAAGCTTCTCCAGCGCAGCCATGGCCTGGGCTTCGTTCAGCGGCTTGAAGGCTTCGCCTTTTTCGCGAGCCACTTCGAAACGCACGGTCGAGCCTTTGGCAGTACCGAGATCGGCATGCACTTCCCAGTATTCTTCGGGATTGAACGCACGGATTTCGCGCTCACGCTCGACCACCAGTTTCACCGCAACCGATTGCACGCGCCCGGCAGACAGACCACGGGCGATCTTGGCCCACAGCAGCGGCGATACCATGTAGCCGACGACGCGGTCGAGGAAACGACGCGCCTGCTGGGCGTTGACACGATCAATGTCCAGCTCGCCCGGCTCGGAGAAGGCTTCCTGAATCGCCTTCTTGGTGATCTCGTTGAACACCACGCGCTTGTAACGGCTGTCATCACCACCGATGGCTTCGCGCAGGTGCCAGGCAATGGCTTCCCCCTCGCGATCCAAGTCGGTTGCGAGATAGATGGTGTCAGCATCCTTGGCGAGCCGGCGCAGCTCTTCGATGACCTTTTCTTTGCCCGGGAGGATCTCGTACTGGGCTTTCCAGCCGTGTTCGGGATCGACGCCCATGCGCGAGACCAGCTGCTTGCGCGCTTTCTCTTTCGGCGAGAGCACCGGACCTTCGCCCGCAGCAGCCTTGCCGCGCTTGGCGGCTGGCTCTTTGCTGGCGCTAGCCGAACCGCTGGTGGGCAGGTCTCGGATATGGCCGATACTCGACTTCACCACGTATTGGTTACCCAGATACTTGTTGATGGTCTTGGCCTTAGCCGGGGATTCCACAATGACCAGCGATTTGCCCATGGATCAGAAAATTCCTGAATTCTAGAAGTGAAAGGCGGTTGGCGCCTGACGCGGCACCGCTATATATAGTTGATACAAGGTGAGGTCAAGCGCAGGGTTGTCTGCGCAGTCGCCTCATGCCTTGTCAAAAAGGCTCGGTTCGGCTTGCACCAAAGCAAAGCGCGGCACCTGCTCGCCGTCAACCTCGACCGACTCGACGAACATGCTCAACGGGCGCACCCAAAAGCCGTAATCGCCATACAGGGCTTGGTAAAAGACCACTTCTTCTTCGGTTTCGGAATGCCGCGCAACACTGAATACACGGTATTGCGGACCTTTGTAATGTTGGTAGAGCCCAGGTTGTATCGGCATGCTTCGGCCCTCACTGAAATCTTTTCAAAAATAAATAAAAAACCCAAAAACAAAAACCGGGGCACTGGGCCCCGGCTTCCATCGACGAGACGCTTAAACGCGTTCGAAGACGGTGGAGATGCCTTGGCCGAGACCAATGCACATAGTGGCCACCCCGAAGGTGCCGCTATTCTGCTTCATCACGTTCAACAGGGTGCCGGAAATACGTGCACCGGAGCAACCGAACGGGTGACCCAGGGCGATCGCGCCGCCGTGCAGGTTAACCTTCTCGTTCATCTTGTCGAGCACTTTCAGATCTTTCAGCACTGGCAAGGCCTGTGCGGCGAAAGCTTCGTTGAGCTCGAAGAAGTCGATATCGTTGATGCCAAGGCCTGCGCGCTTCAGGGCTTTTTGTGTTGCCGGCACTGGACCATAGCCCATGATTGCCGGGTCCACACCGGCCACTGCCATCGAACGGATAACCGCCATTGGCTGGATGCCCAGGTCCTGTGCACGCTGCGCCGACATCACGATCATGCACGAAGCACCATCGGTGATCTGCGACGAAGTACCGGCAGTCACGGTGCCGCCCTTCGGATTGAATGCCGGCTTGAGCGCCGCCAGACTTTCCAGGGTGGTTTCCGGACGAATGGTTTCGTCGTAGTCGTACAGTTTCAGGAAACCGTTTTCGTCGTAACCCTGCATCGGGATGATTTCGTCTTTGAACTTGCCTTCCACGGTCGCCTTGTGGGCCAACTGGTGGGAACGCACGCCAAAGGCATCCTGCTGCTCACGAGTGATGCCGTGCATCTTGCCAAGCATTTCAGCTGTCAGGCCCATCATGCCCGAGGCTTTCGCCGCGTACAGCGACATGTGCGGGTTCGGATCGACACCATGCATCATGCTCACGTGGCCCATGTGCTCGACGCCGCCGACCACGAACACGTCACCGTTGCCGGTCATGATCGCTTGCGCAGCAGTGTGCAGCGCGCTCATCGACGAGCCACACAGACGGCTGACGGTCTGGCCGGCCGAGGTGTGCGGAATCTGGGTCATCAGCGACGCCATGCGCGCGATGTTCCAGCCCTGCTCCAGGGTCTGGTTGACGCAGCCCCAGATCACGTCCTCGACTTCCGCCGGGTCGACCTTGCT
Source organism: Pseudomonas sp. Sample_11 (assembly GCF_004307505.1). Taxonomy (NCBI): domain Bacteria; kingdom Pseudomonadati; phylum Pseudomonadota; class Gammaproteobacteria; order Pseudomonadales; family Pseudomonadaceae; genus Pseudomonas; species Pseudomonas sp. Sample_11. Next base: position 22,147 of record NZ_RCOD01000001.1, on the reverse strand, counting down.
GTTGCGTTCCAGCAGTTTGCTGATCAGGTGCGCCGACATATCTTCGGCGCGGGTGTTGCGGTGCATGCCGCCCTTGGAGCGGCCCATCGGAGTACGACCGAAGTCGACAATCACGACGTCTCTAGGATTCAAGCTCATAAGTTCACTCTCACTCTAGTTGGGGGCGCTTAACCGAAGAAGCTCTGGCCGTTCTTGGCCATTTCGCGCAGCTTCGCGGTCGGGTGGTACAGCGCGCCCAAATCAGCGTACTGGTCAGCCAGGGCAACGAACTCGGCGACACCGATCGAATCGATGTAGCGCAGCGCACCGCCACGGAATGGAGGGAAACCGATACCGTAAACCAGACCCATGTCGGCTTCGGCGGCGGTTTCAACGATGCCGTCTTCCAGGCAACGCACGGTTTCCAGGCACAGCGGGATCATCATCCAGTTGATGATGTCTTCGTCAGTGACTTCGCGCTGCTCGTAAACGATCGGCTTGAGCACTTCGAGTACCGACGGATCGGCGACTTTCTTCTGCTTGCCTTTCTTGTCGGCCTCGTAGGCGTAGAAGCCCTTGCCGTTCTTCTGGCCCAGGCGTTTGGCTTCGTACAGTACGTCGATGGCCGAACGACGGTCATCCTTCATGCGGTCCGGAAAACCTTCAGCCATCACGTCACGACCGTGGTGACCGGTGTCAATGCCAACCACGTCCATCAGGTACGCAGGGCCCATCGGCCAGCCGAATTTTTCCATGACCTTGTCGATGCGGACGAAGTCGACACCGGCGCTGACCAGCTTGGCGAAACCGCCGAAATACGGGAACAGCACGCGGTTGACCAAAAAGCCCGGGCAGTCATTGACGACGATCGGGTTCTTGCCCATTTTCTTCGCGTAGGCAACGGTAGTGGCGATCGCCAGTTCGCTGGACTTCTCGCCACGGATCACTTCCACCAGCGGCATCATGTGCACCGGGTTGAAGAAGTGCATGCCGACGAAGTTTTCCGGACGCTTGAGGGCCTTGGCCAGCAGGCTGATGGAAATGGTCGAGGTATTGGACGCGAGGATGGTGTCCTCTTTGACCTTGTCTTCGACTTCAGCCAGCACCGCTTGCTTGACCTTCGGATTCTCGACCACAGCTTCGACGACCAGATCGACGTGACCGAAGTCGCCGTACGACAGCGTCGGACGAATGCCGTTGAGCACTTCAGCCATCTTCGCAGCGGTCATGCGACCCTTGTCAACGCGGCCGACCAGCAGCTTGGCGGCTTCGGCCAGACCCTGCTCGATACCGTGCTCGTTGATGTCCTTCATCAGGATCGGCGTGCCTTTGGAGGCCGACTGATAGGCGATGCCGCCACCCATGATGCCGGCACCCAGTACGGCAGCCTGCTTCACGTCCTTGGCGATTTCGTCGTAGGCCTTGGCCTTTTTCTTCAGTTCCTGATCGTTCAGGAACAGGCCGATCAGGCTCTGCGCAGCAGAGGTCTTGGCCAGTTTGACGAAGCCTGCAGCTTCCACTTCCAGCGCCTTGTCGCGACCGAAGTTCGCGGCTTTCTGGATGGTCTTGATCGCTTCAACCGGGGCCGGGTAGTTGGGGCCGGCCTGGCCAGCCACGAAACCTTTGGCGGTTTCGAAAGCCATCATTTGCTCAATGGCGTTCAACTTGAGTTTTTCAAGTTTCGGCTGACGCTTGGCCTTGTAATCGAACTCGCCGGAGATGGCGCGCTTGATCAGCTCGAGGGCAGCTTCCTGCAATTTTTCAGGGGCGACTACGGCGTCGACGGCGCTGACTTTCAGCGCGTCTTCCGGGCGGTTTTCCTTGCCGGCGGCAATCCACTCGATGGCGTTGTCGACACCGATCAGGCGCGGCAGACGCACGGTGCCGCCGAAGCCTGGGTAGATGCCCAGTTTGACTTCCGGCAGACCAATCTTGGCCTTGGTGGACATGACGCGATAGTCAGCCGCCAGGCACATTTCCAGACCGCCACCGAGGGCGATGCCGTTGATGGCAGCGACGGTTGGCACGTTGAGGTCTTCGAAATCGCTGAAGATCTTGTTGGCTTCGAGATTGCCAGCAACCAGCTCGGCATCCGGCAGCTTGAAGTTGTCGACAAATTCGGTGATGTCGGCGCCGACGATGAATACGTCCTTGCCGCTGCTGACGATCACGCCCTTGATCGAAGCATCTGCCTTGATGGTGTCTAAGGCCTGACGCAGTTCGTTCAGGGTTAGACGGTTGAACTTGTTGACGGACTCACCCTTGAGGTCGAATTTCAATTCGACGATGCCACTTTCAAGAGCTTTAACCGTGATGGCTTTACCTTCGTAAATCATCAACTGATCTCCACGATATGGAAGCTGAACAGTACACGTCGGACGCAGGCTTATGGCTCAGAAGGACGCTTTGCTCGTCGATACTGACACCGTCCGCCTGGCACACCCGCCAACGCGATAGTCGGGATTCTGTAGGAGCAGTCTGTAAGACAAACGCTCAATTCATACGCCCGTTTGATTCGGGTACGTCACCTTCACGGAATTTCTGACAATTGTCAATCGCCCTAAATTCGGGCTGAAATGCGACTTTGCAGTCATTTCTGCACCATGATGAGCAGCAACACCCGTCTCGATGTTGAGCCATTCATAGAATCAATAGTTAGAAAAGTCGCCCTAATTTCCGCCGAGCCCTGTTCAGAAGGCTACGCTGGGTGGACTGCGAGGAAATTTGCCGAGGCGAACAAGCGCCTGCCGCAACAAAAGATTACCGGCCTGCCTGGCCAACCCGCCCGACGAATCATGTCGGGCTTTTTATTGCTCGTCTGCCAGACCTTCCACACCGTTGCAGTGAGAAAAGTCGCCGTTTCACGCCAGCGCTTTCAGCGTCGTGTCGATATCCTGCAGAACCGTCGCCTCGCCCTTCTCGCCCCAGTACAAGGCGATCATCTGCTTGTCCGCTTCGATCTTGAAAACATTCCCCGGCAATTTTTCGAAATAATCGAGCAGGGTCCGGTCATCGCAGACTTCTTGCCATTGATTGACCCACACGCCCGGGGTTTTCTGCCAATAGGTCCAGCACGCCGGTTGACTGCCACGTCGGGGTCGGTGGTACTGGGCGCAGGGATTCGGCGGCTCCGGCAGCAGCCAGTGCGGCCACTCCTGCGGCGCCAGCTGCATCGCCAGGCCGATGCGTCGCGCCTCCATGCGCAAGGCCATGCGCCCGCTCTGCGTGCGCGATGGGCGCAACCATGCCAGTGGACTTAAAACTACCAGCAGGATTGACACCACCAGCCAGACCGTCATATCTGTACTCCCGATTTTTGATGAGCCCATTGTGTCACTTGCGAACCAATGCGCTTGAAACCAGCCATACTTACCAATATCGAACCCTCAGGAGGAGCACCTCATGCCCTACCACCACATACTGGTCGCCGTAGATCTGACCGAAGAGTGCGACCCTGTGATCCACCGCGCCCGCGAGCTGTCGGTGAGCAACGCTGCCAAGTTGTCGCTGGTGCATATCGTTGAACCAATGGCCATGGCCTTCGGTGGCGACGTGCCGATGGACCTGTCACAACTGCAACAACAGCAGTTTGATCAGGCCAAGGAGCGTCTTGAAAAACTCAAATCGAAATACCCCGAGCTCGAAGGCGCCAATTGCCATCTGACCTACGGCCAGCCACGCCAGGAAATCCATCATTTCGCCAAGGAACAAGCGTGCGATCTGATCGTGGTCGGAAGCCATGGCCGTCATGGCTTGGCACTGCTGCTCGGCTCGACCGCGAATGATGTGCTGCACGGTGCGCCATGCGATGTACTGGCGGTGCACCTGGTCAAACGCTGATCTGGCTCGCTCCCGCAGGTGATTTGTTCCAGCCTGTAGATCGCATTACATATGAAAAGCCCGGCGCTCATCACTGAGCGCCGGGCTTTTTCACATCAGCAGCAATCAGGCATCCAGCTCGGCCCAACGCTCCACCAACGCATCCAGCTCGGCCTGCAATTGCTCCAGCGAAGCAATCACTTTGGCCGTTTCCGCCGGAGGACGCTGGTAGAAACCGGCTTCAGCCATTTCCGCTTCAACCGCGGCGATCTGCTGCTCCTTGGCGTCGATGTCGCCCGGCAAGGCTTCCAGCTCGCGCTGCAGCTTGTAGCTCAGTTTCTTCTTGGCAACCGGAGCGGCAGCGGCAGGCGCAGCCACCGGAGCCGGCTCAGCGGTAACCACCGCCGAATTCAGGTCAGCCTTGCCCGACTTGCTTTCAGTCACGCCCAACAGACGCGGCGAGCCGCCCTGACGGATCCAGTCCTGATAGCCGCCGACATATTCACGAACCTTGCCTTCACCTTCGAAGACCAGGGTGCTGGTCACCACGTTATCGAGGAATGCCCGGTCGTGGCTGACCATCAGCACGGTGCCGTTGAAGGTCAGCAGCACTTCTTCGAGCAGCTCGAGGGTTTCCACATCGAGGTCGTTGGTCGGTTCGTCGAGTACCAGCAGGTTGGCCGGCTTGCTGAACAGCTTCGCCAGCAACAGACGCGCACGCTCGCCACCGGACAACGCCTTGACCGGCGTGCGTGCACGCTGCGGGCTGAACAGGAAATCACCGAGATAGCTCAGCACATGGCGGCTCTGCCCGTCGATGTCGATGAAGTCGCGACCTTCGGCGACGTTGTCGATCACGGTTTTTTCCAGATCCAGCTGATGGCGCAACTGGTCGAAGTAGGCGACGTCGATGCGTGTGCCCTCTTCCACTTTACCGCTGGTCGGTTGCAGACCGCTGAGCATCAGTTTCAACAGGGTGGTCTTGCCGGTACCGTTGGCGCCGAGCAGACCGATACGGTCGCCGCGCTGCAGGACCATGGAGAAATCCTTGATCAGGAACGGCCCGCCCGGGTGCGCGAAGCTCACGTTCTCGAGGACCATCACCTGCTTGCCGGATTTGTCGGCGGTTTCCAGCTGGATGTTGGCCTTGCCGGTACGCTCGCGACGCTCACTGCGCTCAACGCGCAGGGCTTTGAGGGCGCGCACGCGACCTTCGTTACGAGTGCGGCGGGCCTTGATACCCTGACGGATCCACACCTCTTCCTGAGCCAGACGCTTGTCGAACAGCGCGTTGGCGGTTTCTTCAGCGGCCAGCGCCGCTTCTTTGTGCACGAGGAAACTGGCGTAGTCGCCGTTCCAGTCGATCAGGCCACCGCGATCCAGTTCGAGGATGCGCGTGGCGAGGTTTTGCAAAAAGGAACGGTCGTGCGTGATGAACAGCACGGCGCCCTGGAAATCTTTCAGCGCTTCTTCGAGCCAGGCAATCGCACCGATGTCCAGGTGGTTGGTCGGTTCGTCGAGCAGCAGCAGGTCCGGTTCGGACACCAGCGCCTGCGCCAGCAGCACGCGACGACGCCAGCCGCCGGACAACTCGGCGAGGGTCTTGTCGGCCGGCAGTTGCAGGCGGCTGAGGGTGCTGTCGACCAGCGTCTGCAGGCGCCAGCCGTCACGGGCTTCGAGGTCGTGCTGAACGTGCATCAGCTTGTCCAGATCGGCGTCGGTGACGATGTTCTGGCTCAGGTGATGGTATTCGGCGAGCAAGGCGCCAACACCATCGAGGCCTTCAGCCACCACGTCGAATACCGTCCGGTCGTCGGCCACTGGCAATTCTTGCGGCAGTTCGCCGATTTTCAGACCGGGGGCACGCCACACCGAGCCGTCATCGGGCTTCTGGTCGCCCTTGACCAGCTTCATCATGCTGGACTTGCCAGTGCCGTTGCGGCCGATGATGCACACCCGCTCACCACGGGCGATCTGCCAGGACACCTTGTCCAACAACGGCATAGCGCCGAACGCAAGGGACACATCGCTGAATTTGAGCAGGGTCATGAGCTTCTCCAAAAACCGGGCGCGCATTCTACCTGACTTGAGGCTTGAGCAGGCCGGCAATTTGTCTGTCGAAGCACTCTGCACAACATTTGTTGCGAACTTGTGCAGCGAGGCTCGCAAAGCTTTCGCCGCTTGCTGGCAAAAGGCTAAGCTACAGGCAATTCAGTGCGGATTCCGATCGGCACTTGTCATGATTTCTCTGCCCGGATGTCTCATGCGCAGTCGCCTTTTCAGTGTTTTGTCCTGCTTGTTTCTTACCGCCGCTGCCGCTCAATCCGTCCAGGCGGTGGACCTGTCCACCCAACGCCAGTATTACGATGAAGCCAAGCGCGCCTTGGCCAAGGGTGATACTGGCCCGTATTTCCGTTACAGCCAGGCGCTGGCCGATTATCCGCTGGAACCGTATCTGGCTTACGACGAACTGACCGCGCGTCTGAAGACGGCGAGCAACGCCGAGATCGAGAAATTCCTCGCCGAACACGGTGATTTGCCGCAGGCCAATTGGATGAAACTGCGCTGGTTGCGCTGGCTCGCCGACCGTGGCGACTGGGCGACCTTCGTCAAGTATTACGATCCGAAGCTGAATTTCACCGAACTGGACTGCCTCAACGCGCAGTACCAGATCAGCCACGACAAGAAAGCCGAAGGGTATGCCAGTGCGGAAAAACTCTGGCTGACCGGCAAATCGCAACCCGCCGCCTGTGACGCGCTGTTCGGCATCTGGGCTGCCGACGGCCAGCTTACCGAGCAGAAACGTTGGGAGCGCACCAAACTTGCCGCGCAGGCCCGCAACTATCCGCTGGCCAACAGCCTGATCAACGGCCTGACCACCCTCGCCCCGCGCGGTCGTTTGCTGGTCGACGTGGCGCAGAAACCCGAACTGCTCAACCAGCCGTCGCGCTTTACCCCGGCCGACGAGCCGATGTCAGACGTCGTCAGCCTCGGCCTGCGCCGCCTCGCTCGGCAGGATCCGGACAAGGCCATGGCTTTGCTCGACGGTTACGCCAGCAGCATGCATTTCTCTCGTGATGAAAAAGTCGCGATCGCTCGCGAGATCGGCCTGACCCTTGCGCGCCGCTTCGACAGCCGCGCGCTGGATGTCATGACCAAATACGATCCGGAGCTGCGCGACAACACCGTCTCGGAATGGCGCCTGCGCCTGCTCTTGCGTCTGGCACGCTGGAACGATGCCTATGAGCTGACCAAACGTCTGCCGCAAGACCTGGCCACCACCAACCGTTGGCGCTACTGGCAGGCGCGCAGCCTGGAACTGGCCGAGCCACAAAATCCGCAAGCGCTGACCCTGTACAAGAATCTGGCGCGGGAACGAGACTTCTACGGCTTCCTCGCCGCAGACCGTTCACAATCGCCTTACTCGCTGAACAACAAGCCGCTGGTGCTCAGCCAGGCGTTGATCAACAAAGTCCGTAACACCCCCGGCGTACGTCGCGCGCTGGAGTTTCATGCACGCGGGCAGATCGTCGACGGGCGTCGCGAGTGGTATCACGTCAGCCGTCATTTCAACCGCGATGAAATGGTCGCCCAGGCCAAACTGGCCTACGACCTGAAATGGTACTTCCCGGCGATCCGCACCATCAGTCAGGCGCAGTACTGGGACGATCTGGACATCCGCTTCCCGATGGCGCACCGCGATACCCTCGTGCGTGAGGCCAAGGTGCGCGGCCTGCATTCGAGCTGGGTGTTCGCCATCACCCGCCAGGAAAGCGCCTTCATGGACGACGCGCGCTCCAGCGTCGGCGCCAGCGGCCTGATGCAATTGATGCCAGCCACAGCCAAGGAAACCGCACGCAAATTCAGCATCCCCTTGGCTTCGCCGCAGCAGGTGCTCAATCCAGACAAGAACATTCAGCTCGGCGCCGCTTACCTCAGCCAGGTTCACAGCCAGTTCAACGGCAACCGCGTGCTCGCCTCCGCCGCTTACAACGCCGGCCCCGGCCGCGTGCGTCAGTGGCTGCGCGGCGCTGATCACCTGAGTTTCGACGTCTGGGTTGAAAGCATCCCGTTCGACGAAACCCGTCAATACGTGCAGAACGTGTTGTCCTACTCGGTGATCTACGGGCAAAAGCTCAACTCGCCGCAACCGCTGGTGGATTGGCATGAGCGGTATTTTGACGATCAGTAATCACCAGGCTGACGCCGGATCATGAAAAATGCCCGTATCGTGAGATACGGGCATTTTTTATGGCGCATTACTAGGTCGGTTACTGGGTCGGTTACTGGGTCGGTTACTGGGTCGGTTACTGGGTCGGTTACTGGGTCGGTTAATCAGGCTGGCCATCATTAAACTGCAACGCCGCCAGCCGCGCGTACAGCGGGTTGCTGGCGATCAACTCCTGATGTGTCCCCACCGCTACCAGCTTGCCTTGATCCATCACTGCAATGCGGTCAGCGTTCTTCACCGTGGCCAGTCGGTGCGCTATGACCAACGTGGTGCGGTTTTCCATCAGCGTTGGCAGGGCCTGCTGGATCAGATGCTCGCTCTGGGCGTCGAGGGCACTGGTGGCTTCGTCCAGGAGCAGGATCGGCGCGTCTACCAGCAAGGCGCGGGCAATGGCCAGACGTTGGCGCTGACCGCCGGACAACCCGAGGCCGCCATCTCCCAGATGAGTTTGATAGCCGTCCGGCATTTGTTCGATGAAGTCGTGGGCGTGGGCAATTCGCGCAGCTTCCTTGACTTGTTCAAGCGTGGCCGTCGGGCAGCCGTAGCGGATGTTGTCCTCCACACTGCCGAAGAACAATGCAGGGGTTTGCGAGACCAGGGCGAAACAGCGGCGCAGATCCAGCGGGTCAAGGCTGGTCAGCGGCACGCCATCGAGGAGAATCTGCCCCTCGCGTGGATCGTAGAAGCGCAGCAACAAGTCGTAAACCGTGGACTTGCCCGCGCCCGACGGCCCCACCAATGCCAGGGTTTCGCCCGCCCTTACCATCAGACTCAAGCCATCCACTGCGAAGCTTTGCGGACGCGACGGGTAGGAAAAACGCACGTCGCGCAGTTCAAGTTCTCCTTTGACTCGCGCTGGCAAAGTGACCAGTCCGGTCGACGGTGGCTGGATGATGTTTTCCGAGCGCAGCAATTCCGCGATGCGTTCAGCAGCGCCCGCAGCGCGTTGCAGTTCGCCGATCACTTCGCTCAGCGTGCCGAACGCGCTGCCGACAATCAGGCTGTAGAAAACGAATGCCGCCAGCTCGCCGGCTGATATCCGTCCCGCCATCACATCCATGCCGCCGACCCACAACATCACCGCCACCGCGCCAAGCACCAGCACGATCACCAAAGTGATCAACCACGCTCGCTGGAAGATCCGTTTACGCGCGGTTTCGAACGCCTGCTCGACGGTCGAAGCGAAACGCTGTTCGTCCTGCACCTGGTGGTTGTAGGCCTGCACAGTTTTGATCTGGCCGAGGGTTTCCGACACGTAACTGCCGATATCGGCGATACGGTCCTGGCTCTGGCGCGACAGATTGCGCACACGGCGGCCGAAAATCAGGATTGGCGCGATCACCAGCGGCAGTGCAATCACGACAATGCTGGTCAACTTCGGATTGGTGATGAACAGCAGCACTACACCACCGATGACCATCAGCAGATTGCGCAGGAACAGCGAGAGTGACGAACCGATCACCGATTGCAGCAAGGTGGTGTCAGCGGTCAGGCGCGACTGGATTTCCGAGCTGCGGTTGTCCTCATAAAAGCCCGGATGCAGATACACCAGGTGATTGAACACCTGACGGCGAATGTCGGCGACCACGCGCTCGCCTATCCACGACACCAGATAGAAACGGGCAAAGGTGCCCAGCGCCAGCCCGAGCACCAGCAACATGAAAATGCCGATGGACTGATTGAGCAGATGCGGCGAACGGGTCATGAAACCCTGGTCTACCAACATCTTGATGCCCTGCCCCATCGACAGGGTAATGCCGGCGGTGACGATCAGCGCGAGCAAAGCGCCGAAGGCATGCCAGCGGTACGGCAGGAGAAAATGACTGGTCAGGCGCAGGGCGCGCCGGTGTCGGGAAGAGAGCATGGAGATCATGGAGTTCACGTCTGCGCAGATGGATCGGGCCAGCCTACAGACTCAGATGGGGTGGAACTCTGTAAATCACAATGAGTCAGGTTAAATATGCCCGGGATGTCCGGATGCTAGAAACGATTGGTCTAAGGTTGCGGTTGAGACGAGCGGTCATTTCTGTTTGAGTAGAGATGCCGCCCGCCGACAGACCGCAGGGAGTTGTCACAGCCTGGTCACGTGGCGGTTTTAACTTAGGCACACAACCTGATGAGGAGACAGGCCATGTCCTTGCAACACAGCAGCGAAGACAAGATTGAAGTGATCCGCACCAAACCCGACCAGTCTCTGGGTTGCTCGATTATCGATGAACAGGGCCGCGAAGTACCGATCACTGAAGACATGATCCAGGACGCTTGCCGCGAACTGGAGAAGCGATTGGTCAAGCCTGCCGAACAAGAGTGATGTAGCCACCGTCTTCCTGACCCGGCCCTGATTGGCCGGGTTTTTTATGTCTGTAATTTAGCTGCGAATCCTGTAGGAGCTGCCGAAGGCTGCGATCTTTTAATCTTCAAAAAGCAAGATCAAGAGGTCGCAGCCTCGTTTCACTCGACAGCTCCTACAGGACACGGGTTGCCCCCAGCGCCGCCACAATCTGCCGCAACCTGGGCGCATCACCTTCAATTCGCACCTTCAGCCCTTCAATCTCGCGGCGCACCGGATACTGCTTGCGCAACACGTCAAACGCCGCACGCTGCTCAGCGACATTTCCCACCAGACTGCGGCGGAAATCCGCATCATCGCGGCGCGGGTCGTACACGCCCCGGCACAACATCGCCAGCGCCCATGCCGGATCGCTGTCAGCGTGCAGGGAAACTTCCGACAACCAGGTTGCTGGCAGCAGATCGCTGAGCGCGATAGCTGCAGGTTGGCCAATGAAAGCGCAGTAGGCCTGATAGATCTGCGCGGTCCCGCGTTGCTTGCCGTCGAGGCTGTAACCGGCAATATGGGGCGTGGCCAATACGCAGAGCTCGGCCAGCGCAGGGTCGACTTCCGGCTCCTTCTCCCAGACGTCGAGCACCGCTTGCAGGTCCTCGCGCTCCAGCAGCACCTCACGTAGCGCAACGTTATCCACCACAGGGCCGCGCGCCGCGTTGATCAACCATGCACCCGGCTTGAGTTGCTGCAAACGCTGCTGATCGAACAGGTGCCACGTCGCGTCGTCGCCATTGCGGGTCAATGGCGTATGCAGACTGATCACGTCGCACTGTTCGATGATCTGCTCAAGGCTGACATAATCGCCGCCCTCGGCAGCCTGCCGTGGCGGGTCGCAAACCTTGACGTTCCAGCCCAGGCCCTTCAGGACCTTGATCAAGCGCCCCCCCACTTCACCGGCGCCGACAACGCCGTAAGTACGCTGCGTCAGATCAGCCCCTTCGATTTCGGCCAGCGTCATCAGACTGCCCAGTACGTAATCGACCACCCCACGGGCATTACACCCCGGCGCGCTCGACCAGCAGATCCCGGCCTCGTTGAAGTAATCGAGATCCAGATGATCGGTGCCGATGGTGCAGGTGCCGACAAAGCGCACCTTGCTGCCTTCAAGCAGCGCACGATTGACGTTGGTCACCGAACGCACCAGCAACACATCGGCGTGCTCGACCGTCGCGCGGTCAATGGAGCGGCCCGGCACTCGGCGGATGTCGCCGAAACCGGCAAAAAAGGCATCGAGCAGCGGGATATTTTCGTCGGCAACAATCAGCATGGCGTGCTCCTTGGGCGGATCGGCAGTTTAGGTGCTGACGCGTCGATCAGCCAGCAGGGTTTGCGCTTACAAATACGCAACAGAGGATATTTCCTGACCGAGGCGTCAGCGGCGTAGAATGCGCCGCTCTGCGCATCAATACTTTCTGGACGCTTTGCCTGTGAACCCTGTAACTGACCAACCTGTCGCCGTCTCGCTGAGCCGCCCTGCGCGGATTCGCCTGGAGTTGAAAAACCTGCTCGCCCTGGCCCTGCCGATCATCATCGCGCAACTGGCGACCACGGCCATGGGCTTCGTCGATGCGGTGATGGCCGGGCGCGTCGGGCCCAAGGACCTGGCGGCAGTGGCACTGGGCAACTCGATCTGGGTCCCGGTGTTTCTGTTGATGACCGGCACCCTGCTGGCCACCACACCAAAAGTCGCCCAGCGTTTCGGCGCCGGCAAGCACAGCGAGATCGGCCCGATCGTGCGTCAGGCGTTGTGGCTGGCATTGGTAGTCGGATTGATCGCCACCTCGATGCTGGTCGCCGCCGAGCCGGTGCTACATCTGATGAAAGTCGATCCGGAGCTGATCAGCCCGTGCATGCAATATCTGCACGGCATCGCCAGCGGCTTGCCGGCGGTGGCCTTCTATCACGTGCTGCGCTGCACCAGCGACGGCATCGGCCGCACCCGCCCGGCCATGGTGCTGGGCCTGTGCGGTCTGGCATTGAACATCCCGTTGAACTACATCTTCATTTATGGCCACTTCGGCGTACCGGCCATGGGCGGCGTCGGTTGCGGCTGGGCCACGGCGATCGTGATGTGGGTGATGGCGCTGGGCCTGGCCGGGTACGAACGCTGGGCACCAGCCTATCGCTCAAGCGAACTGTTCAGCCGTTTCGACTGGCCGCAGTGGGCGGTGATCAAACGTCTGCTGTCGATTGGTTTGCCGATCGGCATCGCGGTGTTTGCCGAGTCGAGCATCTTCGCTGTGATCGCCCTGCTGATCGGCAGCCTCGGCGCGACGGTGGTGGCCGGGCATCAGATCGCGCTGAACGTCAGCTCGCTGGTATTCATGATCCCGTACTCGCTGGGCATGGCGGTTACCGTGCGTGTCGGCCAGGCGCTGGGCCGCGAGGAACCGCGAGAGGCGCGCTTTGCCGCTGGAGTCGGCATGGGCACGGCGCTGGCCTACGCCTGCCTGTCGGCGAGTCTGATGCTGGCGCTGCGCGAGCCGATTGCGGCGATCTATACCGCTGATCCAACGGTGATTCACATTGCGGCGATGCTGATTGTCTATTCGGCGCTATTCCAGTTTTCCGATGCAATCCAAGTGACCGCAGCAGGCGCACTGCGTGGTTATCAGGATACTCGGGTGACGATGATCCTGACCCTGTTCGCCTACTGGGGGATTGGTTTACCGGTCGGTTATGCGCTGGGCCTGACCGATTGGCTCGGCGAGCCACGCGGTCCGAGCGGTTTGTGGCAGGGTTTGATCGTCGGTTTGAGCTGCGCGGCGCTGATGCTGTCGATCCGGCTGACACGCAGCGCGCGCAAGCGGATTCGGATCAGTCGTTCGGCGGGTTGAACACCCATAAAAAAAGACCTGCTTTTGCAGGTCTTTTTTTGCCCTGATTCAGGACTTCTTGCGAATCCAGTACAGATAGGTGCCGGCCTGTTCATGCTGGCTGACTAGCTCATGGTCAAGAAACACGCAGAACTTGGGGATATCGCGCTTGGTCGAGGGATCGGTGGCGATCACCTTGAGCAGGCCGCCGGGTACCAGATCGCGAATGTGCTGGTGCAACATCATCACCGGCTCCGGGCAATTGAGGCCGGTGGCGTCGAGGGTGCCGTCGACCGGGGTATCGATCATTTCACTCATGGTTCACTCCAGAAACTGGCCGGCATTGTCGCGCATTGCTTGGGATATCGTCCAACCCATGTGGGAGCGAGCCTGCTCGCGAAGGCAATCCGTCAGCCCCACCGCTTTCGCGAGCAGGCTCGCTCCCACAGGTTCAGTGTTGTGTCAGCGCGATTTGGTTTTCCTGGTGTCGTGCCGGCGCAAATGGCAAGTCACTTCCTCGCGGTCGTGATACAGCTGCTTGCAGCCGATATCAACCTTGATCCCACGCGCCTTGAATCCATCGGCAATGCGCTCGAGCAGACGTTTCACTTCGGCATAACGCTGCTTCATCGGCAGCTTCAGGTTGACCACTGCCTCGCGGCAATGCCCCTCGCCGATCCATTCTTCCAGCATCGCCGCGTTGCGCGCCGGTTTCTCGACAATGTCGCAAACCATCCAGTCCACCGGCTGCTTGGGCTTGAAGGTGAAACCGTCTGCCATCAGATGCTGGACCAGCCCGGTTTCCATCAGGCTTTCAGCCATCGGGCCGTTGTCGATAGCCGTCACCAGCATGCCACGGTTGACCAGTTGCCAGGTCCAGCCGCCCGGCGCGGCGCCGAGGTCAACGCCGGTCATGTCGCTGTGCAGGCGGTCTTCCCACTGATCACGTGGAATGAAGTGGTGCCACGCCTCCTCCAGCTTCAAGGTCGAACGGCTGGGTGCCTCGCGAGGAAACTTCAGGCGCGGGATGCCCATCGGCCACATCGCCGAATTGCCGGCATCGGCCATGCCGAGAAACACTTCGCGACCACTTTTGAAGGTCAGCAACAAACGCGGCTTGCTGGCGTCTTCCACCAGTTTGCCAGCGGCGGTCAGCGCCTTGCGCAGCGGGCCTTCGAACTTTTTGCAGAAATTCGACAGTTCCTTGCCGTCATTGGTATCGACCACTTCCAGCCACAGACTGCCAAACACCGGGAAATCGGCCATGTGCGCGAGGATTACGCTGATGCGATCGTTTTCCGGCAGATCGATGAAAAAGCCGCGCGCCCACTGCCGCGGGAAGATCAATTCGGCGAAACGCTGACCGCGCATCAGGCGTTCGGCGCCGTCGGCTTCGGTGCAGACAAACTCGGCGCAGGCCGTGGCGGTTTTGGCTTTGGCGTAACCGGCGACATTGAGACGGGCGGCGAGATCGGAAATCTCCGAACAGACTTCGCCTTCGAAGCCGGGCCGGCAATGCATGAATAGGGTGTTCATTCTTACTCCTGGGCAGCGGTCGATCATTCGGCCGCTGCGCGATGCTCAAGCCTTGCGTTGCCGCAATGCCTGTCACGAAAACCGGCGCATGATAGCTGAAGTCGGAACCATGGTTGCGCCGATAGAGTCCAGTTATTAGCCAGCTACTCAAAACAGGGCTAGGTTTAATGCTCTGCCCGTCCCCTCAGTCCGTAGCCGTGCGGACTCAAAGGAGTGATCGTAATGCCGTCCCTCGATAGTCTGAAGTCACTGAAAACCCTACAAATCGACGCCACGACCTACCACTATTTCAGCCTGCCGGAAGCCGCCAAAAGCTTGGGCGATCTCGACAAGCTGCCGATGTCATTGAAGGTCCTGCTGGAAAATCTGCTGCGCTGGGAAGACGAAAAAACCGTCACCGGCGCTGACCTCAAAGCCATCGCCGCCTGGCTCAAGGAGCGCCGCTCCGATCGCGAAATCCAGTACCGCCCTGCCCGTGTATTGATGCAGGACTTTACCGGCGTCCCCGCCGTGGTCGATCTCGCCGCCATGCGTGCGGCAATGGCCAAGGCCGGCGGCGATCCGCAGCGGATCAATCCGTTGTCGCCGGTGGATCTGGTGATCGACCACTCGGTGATGGTCGACAAGTTTGCCAGCGCCAGTGCGTTTGAACAGAACGTCGACATCGAAATGCAACGCAACGGCGAGCGCTATGCCTTCCTGCGCTGGGGCCAGAGTGCGTTCGATAACTTCAGCGTGGTCCCGCCGGGCACCGGCATCTGCCACCAGGTCAACCTTGAGTACCTCGGCCGCACCGTCTGGACCAAAGACGAGGATGGCCGCACCTACGCGTTCCCTGACACCCTGGTAGGCACCGACTCCCACACCACCATGATCAACGGTCTCGGCGTGCTCGGCTGGGGCGTTGGCGGGATCGAGGCGGAAGCGGCGATGCTTGGGCAACCGGTGTCGATGCTGATTCCGGAAGTGATCGGCTTCAAGCTCACCGGCAAGCTCAAGGAAGGTATCACCGCAACCGACCTGGTGTTGACCGTGACGCAGATGCTGCGCAAGAAAGGCGTGGTCGGCAAATTCGTCGAATTCTATGGCGACGGTCTCGCCGACCTGCCATTGGCCGACCGCGCGACCATCGCCAACATGGCCCCGGAATACGGTGCGACATGCGGCTTCTTCCCGGTCGACGATGTCACGCTGGAATACCTGCGCTTGTCCGGCCGGCCGCCGGAAGTGGTGAAGCTGGTCGAGGCCTACACCAAGGCTCAAGGCCTGTGGCGTCTGCCGGGTCAGGAGCCGGTGTTCACCGACAGCCTGGCCCTGGACATGGGCAGCGTCGAAGCCAGCTTGGCCGGGCCGAAACGACCGCAGGATCGCGTCTCCCTGCCGAACGTCGCGCAGGCCTTCAGTGATTTCATCGACCTGCAATTCAAACCCACCAGCAAGGAAGAAGGCCGCCTGGAAAGCGAGGGCGGTGGCGGCGTGGCGGTGGGCAACGCCGATCTGGTCGGTGAAGCGGACTACGAATACGAGGGCAAGACCTATCGCCTGAAAAACGGTGCCGTGGTCATCGCCGCGATCACTTCCTGCACCAACACTTCCAACCCGAGCGTGATGATGGCTGCTGGACTGCTTGCGAAAAAAGCCGTCGAAAAAGGTCTGACACGCAAGCCGTGGGTGAAAAGCTCACTGGCCCCCGGCTCGAAAGTGGTCACCGACTACTACAAAGCTGCCGGGCTGACTCAGTACCTTGATCAGCTCGGGTTTTCGTTGGTCGGCTACGGTTGCACCACCTGCATCGGCAACTCCGGGCCACTGCCGGAGCCGATCGAGAAAGCCATTCAGAAAGCCGATCTGACCGTCGCGTCGGTCTTGTCCGGCAACCGCAACTTCGAAGGTCGCGTGCATCCACTGGTGAAAACCAACTGGCTGGCCTCGCCTCCGCTGGTCGTCGCCTACGCACTGGCTGGCAGCGTGCGCACCGATATCAGCAGCGAACCGCTGGGTGAGGATCAGCAGGGCAATCCGGTATACCTGCGCGATATCTGGCCGAGCAGCCGGGAAATCGCCGAAGCGGTAAATCAGGTCAACACGGCGATGTTCCACAAGGAATACGCCGAAGTGTTTGCCGGTGATGAGCAATGGCAGGCCATCGAGGTGCCGCAAGCGGCCACATACGTCTGGCAGGACGATTCGACCTACATTCAGCATCCACCTTTCTTCGACGACATTTCCGGCCCGCTGCCGGAAGTCAAAGACGTCAAAGGTGCGCGGGTTTTGGCCTCGCTCGGCGATTCAGTGACCACCGACCACATCTCCCCCGCCGGCAACATCAAGATCGACAGCCCGGCCGGGCGATACCTGCAGGAAAAAGGCGTCGAGCCGCGCGACTTCAACTCCTACGGTTCCCGTCGCGGCAATCATGAAGTGATGATGCGCGGCACGTTTGCCAACATCCGTATTCGCAACGAGATGCTTGGGGGCGAGGAAGGCGGGAACACCATTTACATTCCCACCGGGGAAAAAATGGCGATCTATGACGCAGCGATGAAATATCAGGCTTCGGGGACGCCGTTGGTGGTGATTGCCGGTCAGGAGTACGGCACCGGGTCGAGTCGTGACTGGGCGGCGAAAGGCACCAATCTGCTGGGCGTCAAAGCCGTGATTGCGGAGAGCTTCGAACGTATTCACCGCTCTAATCTGGTCGGCATGGGTGTGCTGCCGTTGCAGTTCAAGCTTGATCAGAACCGTAAGAGCCTCAATCTGACCGGCAAAGAGACGTTCGAGATTCTGGGATTGACCGGCGTCGAGCTAAGGCCGCGGATGAACCTGCCGCTGGTTATCACTCGCGAGGATGGGCGTCAGGAGAAGATTGAAGTCTTGTGCCGGATTGATACCTTGAATGAAGTTGAGTACTTCAAATCCGGGGGGATTCTGCATTATGTGTTGCGGCAGTTGATTGCTTCGTGACGGGGTGACATTCGCCCAGGCTGTGATCTTTTTGACTTGGCTTTCAAAAGCAGGATCAAAAGATCGCAGCCTCCGGCGGCTCCTGCATTCAGGCGAAAAAAAACCCGCCGAAGCGGGTTTTTCCCAAGACCATTATCGACTCCCTGTCGGCAGCGATCCTTGCGATGGTCGATCGTCCATGATCCTGAAACACTCCCTGTGTCTCAGTTGATGTGTGTAGATTACCCAGTGGATCCAATCAGCAATAGTCGTAAAAGCTACCAACACGTGTAAGACATTCGCCATACAAACACTTCCGAAAACCCTTAGACCCGTCAGGCACCGCCGCTTTCACGAGCCCTGGCGCTTTCGGCGAGAAACTGTTCAAGCCTGCTCAACTGCTCCTCCCAGCCGCGACTGTCCATGTAATACGCCTCTTTCTGACGGATATCAGGGATGTGCGCGAAGCCGGATTCCGAGACCTTGAGTAGAGTGCCGTCTTCAAAGTCCTGCAATTCGAACTTGACCAATGTGGTCGGCTCTTGTGAGTAGTCGATCTTCGGGTTGACCGCATACGGGTGCCAGCGGAAAGAAAACAGCTGCTGCGGCTCGACCCGCTCGATCAGCACATTCCACAATACGTGTTCATAACCGGGGTAAGTGACCTGACCCTGCGTCCACTCGCCGGCAATGAAACGCCGGCCCTCGAGCGCCACGCCAAACCACTGGCCAAACGCCTCTGCATCGACCAATGCACGCCAGACGTGGGAACGCGACGCCTTGAGCGTGATCTTGCGTTCGAAACTGTTAGGTACTGGTTTCATACGTCACCTCCTGTTCTGAACACTAGGCTTGTATGACCACATGTCCAATGCGAAGTTGTATCGAAGCGCTGTAGACACCGATTCGAGCGGACACATTCTGCGGTAGTTTGCGCTCTGTGATCGACGCCGCATGACCTGTTATCTTTCCAGCGAATCCGCAGAAACAAGGACGAATCATGCAGCCCTCTCTTGCCGATCGGTATCGCGGCGCCCTCCTCGGCCTGGCTTGCGGCGATGCGGTCGGCACAACGGTTGAGTTCCAACCGCGAGGATCATTCCAGCCGCTGACCGACATGATCGGCGGTGGTCCGTTTCAGCTCAAGCCTGGGCAATGGACCGATGACACTTCAATGGCACTGTGCCTGGCCGAGAGCCTGCTGCGCAAAAACGGTTTCGACGCGGCAGATCAGATGGGCCGCTATCTCAATTGGTGGAAATGGGGATATCTGAGCTCCACCGGTGAATGTTTCGACATCGGCATAACCGTGAGCCAGGCGCTGGAACAGTATCAGCGAACCGGGGAGCCTTTCGCAGGGTCGACTGATCCGTTGACAGCTGGTAACGGGTCGCTGATGCGGTTGGCACCAGTCGTGCTGTTTTATTTTCCGGACGCTCGACGGATCCAGATCCACGCTGCCGACAGTTCGCGCACAACCCATGCGACGCCGGAGGCAATCGAGTGCTGCCAATTGCTGGCTGATCTGATTGCACGAGCGCTTGAGGGTGCGGAGAAAACACAGCTTCGCCGGGCGCCACTGCTTAAGCTTTCCCAGCCCAAGGTGGTTGCGATTGCTCAGGGTGAGTACCTCCACAAAGCGGAAACTGAAATAAAAGGCAGTGGCTATAGCATCCAATCGCTGGAAGCCGCTTTGTGGTGCTTTCACCATACGCAGACATTCGCCGAAGCGGTGTTGAAAGCAGCCAATCTCGGTGATGATGCGGATACAACGGCTGCTATCGTGGGTCAGTTGGCAGGTGCTTACTACGGCGCTCGGGCGATCCCCGAGCACTGGCTGGAGCAGTTGCATGAAGGCGAGGAAATCACCGCCACTGCGGATCGCTTGCTTGAGGCGTCCCGGCTACGTACATAACAATCGATACACCCTTTCCACTCGAGATAGCGAGAACCTTATGTCAGTGCGTCTGCTTCTGGCCTCTGTGCCTTTTTTGTTTGCCCCTTTCGCCCATGCCGCCGTTGATTGCGCCAACGCCAGCGATCAGGCGACGATGAATCAATGCGCGGGGCAAGCCTTCAAAGCGGCGGACAAGGAATTGAATACGCTCTATCAGCAGATCACCGGACGCCTGAAGGATAACCCGGACGGAAAGAAGCTGCTGGTCAACGCGCAGCGGGCGTGGGTCAGCTTCCGGGATGCCGAGTGCAAGTTTTCGGCTTCTGGGGTGGACGGCGGAAGTGTCTATCCATTGATTTACAGCGACTGCCTGACGGGAATGACCAAGACGCGCGTCGAGTCGCTCAAGCAATATTTGAAGTGTGAGGAAGGTGATATGAGTTGCCCGGTACCCGGTGCATAATCACAGGCTCCGCTTATGGGGAGCCTGTGCTGTGAAACCGTTACGCCTCAGACGTGAGGATCACCCGGTGCTTTGCTCGGCGCTGCGTATTGCGGCTTGAGGTGGCCTTCCTGATCGAGTAACCAGGCGTCCATGATCTGCCGCACTACTGGACCGGCAACACGACCACCCGCCTCGCCGTTTTCGATCATCACCGAGATAGCGATCTTTGGATGTTCGGCCGGTGCGAATCCTACAAACAGGGCGTTGTCACGGTGGCGTTCCAGAGTTTTCTCGCGGTTGTAGCGCTCACCCTGCTTGATCGCCACCACTTGCGCCGTACCACTCTTGCCGGCGATGCGATATTGCGCCCCCGCAGCCGCCGCTCGGGCGATGCCTCGAGCATCGTGCATGACCATCTGCATACCGTGATTGACCTGCTCCCAATCGCGCGGGTCCTTGAGCAGAATGTTCGGCATCGGGTGCTCGTCAACCGGCGCTATACCGTCGACCGACTTGGCCAGGTGCGGCCGATTCCATATCCCTTTGTTGGCAATCAGTGCCGTGGCTTGGACCAATTGCAGCGGGGTGACCTGCATGTAGCCTTGGCCGATGCCGAGAATAACTGTCTCGCCGGGATACCAGGCCTGTCGCCGTGTAGCGCGTTTCCACGCCTGCGATGGCATCAGACCGGGGGATTCTTCAAACATGTCCAGCGAGACTTTTTCACCAAGGCCGAACATCGCCATGTAGTCGTGCAGACGATTGATGCCAAGCTTGTGCGCGAGATCATAGAAGTAGGTGTCGTTCGAGCGCATGATCGCCGCGTCCATGTCCACCCAACCATCACCGCTGTGGTTCCAGTTGCGATACTTGTGATCGAAGTCCGGCAGTTGGTAATAGCCGGGATCGTATACGCGGGTCTGCGGGGTCACGACGCCGGCGTCCAGACCAGCAATGGCGACTTCCGGCTTGATCGTCGAGCCTGGGGCGTACAGGCCGCGCAGTACGCGGTTAAACAGCGGACGGTCGATGGAATCGCGCAACGCTGAATATTCCTTCGAACTGATCCCGGTGACGAACAGATTCGGATCGAAACTCGGATTGCTGACCATCGCCAGCACTTCTCCCGTGGACGGATCAAGGGCTACCACTGAACCACGACGGTCGCCCAAAGCAGCTTCGGCGGCTTCCTGCAGTTTGACGTCAAGACTAAGGACGATGTTTTTACCTGGCACCGGATCGGTATGTTTGAGCACCCGCAGCACGCGGCCTTGAGCATTGGTCTCGACTTCTTCGTAACCGACATGGCCGTGCAACTGCGTCTCATAAAAACGCTCGATACCGGTTTTACCAATGGATTGCGTACCTCGGTATTCCACGGAGTCGAGGGTTTTAGCTTCCTTTTCATTGATCCGACCGACATAACCGATCGAATGGGCGAAATGTGCGCCTAGGGGATAGTGCCGGACAAACTGCGGTTCGACATCAAGTCCCGGTAAGCGAAACTCGTTAACCGCCAGGACGGCAATCTGCTCTTCCGTCAGCTCATAAAACAGGGTGACCGGTGTGAACGGATGCCGGGATTGCTTCATCGCCTTGTCGAATACCGTGCGGTCTTCAGCAGGCAAGTGCAGCAAGTTGATGACTTCGTCCAATTCTTGATTGACGTCGGTGGCACGCTCACGGGTGATGGTCAGGTTGTAGCTGGGGCGATTGTCGGCGAGCAACACACCGTTGCGGTCGTAGATCAATCCACGCGTTGGCGGTATCGGGAGGACATGGACGCGATTGTTTTCGGAGATGGTCGAGTGGTAGTCGAATTCCACGACCTGAAGGATGTACAGGCGCACCACCAGAGCGCAGCTGATGGCGAAGACAAACAGAGCGCAGGCGATCAATCGTTTGTTGACCAGCCGCGTCTCTTTTTCATGATCCTTGATCGGGATTGGTTCAGGCATTTCTACAGCAACTCTTTGACATAAATGAGTGCCGATCCGTGGGCAGGACATCAGTCCGTTAAAAAACGAGCTGCACCATACCAAAACTCGCCATCCACTTCAGGATGAATTTCCCCGGTGGCAGGCTGAAAACTTTCTCGCAGGCAAAACAAAACCCCAACTGCTTTCGCAATTGGGGT
>NZ_RCOD01000069.1:3854-27770 GCF_004307505.1 Pseudomonas sp. Sample_11 | reverse complement strand
CGGGACGCTCTGCGTCCCATTGGAACGCGGAGCGTCCCTAGAGGCATTCCCACGCGGAGCGTGGGAACGATCAAGGCAAGCGAATTTTTCGCAACATCACTAAGGAAGGTCGTGGATGGATAACAACAATACCCCCGCGCAATCGGGTGGCCGCTTTGCCCTGAAAACCCTGACAGTCGCCATGCTCTGTGCCAGTGCGATGGCACAGGCAGCGCCTTACGTTGAGAGCGGCCGCAGCGGCGATCCGTCGAGCTGGCGCAGCAATGAATTCAAGGCCGACTGGGGCCTGGGCGCGATCGGCGCGGATTACGCCTACGCCGCCGGCTACACCGGCAAAGGCGTGAAACTGGGCATCTTCGATCAGCCGGTCTACGCCGCGCATCCGGAGTTCTCTGGCAGTAACAAAGTCGTCACCCTGGTCACCAGCGGTATCCGCGAATACACCGACCCGTATATCCCGGTGAAAGCCGGCGACGCGTTTCGCTATGACGGTTCGCCCTCGGTCGGCTCCGACGGCAAGCTTGGCGCCCATGGCACCCACGTCGGCGGTATCGCGGCGGGCAGTCGCGACGGCGGGGTGATGCACGGCGTCGCGTTCGGTGCGCAAATCATCAGCGCCGACAACGGCGACCCAGGCCCGGAAGATGGCATCGTGCGCGGCAACGACGGCGCGGTGTACAAGGCCGGTTGGGATGCGCTGATCGCCAGCGGAGCGCGGATCATCAATAACAGCTGGGGCATCGGCATCACCGACCGCTTCGACCTCGGCGGCCGCGATCCGGCGTATCCGCACTTCACCGTCAACGACGCGCAGTTGCAGTTCAACGAAATCCGCACCTTGCTCGGCACCAAACCCGGCGGCGCTTACGACGGCGCGATTGCCGCCGCACGCAGCGGCATCGTCACCATTTTCGCCGCCGGCAACGACTACAACCTGAACAATCCGGGCGCCATTGCCGGCCTCGGTTATTTCGTTCCGGACATCGCGCCGAACTGGATCACCGTCGCCGCGTTGCAGCAGAACCCGGATACCGCCAGCGCCAATCCGTATGTGATCAGCACGTTCTCCTCGCGTTGCGGCTACACCGCCAGTTACTGCGTCTCGGCGCCGGGCACCAAGATCTACAGCTCGATCATCGAAGGCACCAACGCCGACAACTTGACCACCGGCTACAAAAACTACAACGGCACCTCGATGGCCGCGCCACACGTGGCCGGTTCCATCGCGGTGTTGATGGAACGCTTCCCGTATATGTCCGGCGATCAGGTCGCCAGCGTGTTGCGCACCACCGCCACCGACCTCGGCGCACCGGGCATCGACGCCTTGTACGGCTGGGGCATGATCAACCTGCGCAAGGCCATCGATGGCCCGGCGATGTTCGTCACCGAGCAGGACATTCCCGAGGAATTCCGCGTGCAGGGCGCTTACGGCTCCGGCCAGTTTGTCGCCGATCTGCCGGGCATCGGCGCGATCATCGATCAAGGCAAACCGACCGAGCGGGTGTGCAGCGACATCACGTGCGGCCTCGACACCTGGCGCAACGACATCGGCGGCCACGGCGGTCTGACCAAGCAAGGCATCGGCACTCTGGTGCTGACCGGCAACAACACTTACAGCGGCCCGACCCTGGTCAACCAGGGCCGTCTGGCCATCAACGGTTCGCTGCAATCGGCGGTCACCGTCAACAACGGCGGCATCCTCGGCGGCAATGGCCGCATCGGCGCGCTGGCGGTGAACAGCGGCGGTACGGTGGCACCGGGCAATTCCATTGGCACCCTGAATGTGGCGGGGGACGTGACCTTCGCGCCGGGCTCAACCTACGCCGTAGAGCTGTCGCCAACCAGCAGCGATCAGATCGTCGCAGGCGGCAAAGCCGTCATCGACGGCGCCACGGTGAGCCTGTCGCTGGAAAACAGCCCGACCTTGCTCAGCACCGGCGAAGCGCAAAGCCTGCTCGGCACCCGCTACAACATTCTGCAAGCGGCGGGCGGCATTGAAGGGCGCTTCGGGCAGGTCTTGCCGAATTACGCCTTCCTTGGCGGCACTCTGGATTACTCGGCGGGCGGCATTCAGCTGGCGGTGGGGCGCAATGAGGCATCGTTCGCCAGCGTCGGTCTGACGCCGAACCAGCGCGCCGTCGGTGCGGCTGCCGAAAGTTTGGGTGCGGGCAATGCGCTGTTCGAAACCCTGTTGCTGTCGCCCAACGCGGCGTCGGCGCAGCAGGCCTTTCAACAGTTGTCCGGCGAGATTCACCCGGCCATCGGCACGCTGCTGATCAACGACAGCCGCTACCTGCGCGAAGCCGTCGGCGAGCGCCTGCGTGAGCGTGATCTGTTCAATGCCGATGCGCCGACTGATGAGCGCAGCAACGTCTGGGTCAAGGTGCTGGGATCGTGGGGTGAAAGCGATGGTGGGCACGACAATGCCGATTCCAATAGCTCCATCGGCGGGCTGCTGGCTGGCGTCGACGGGCTGATCGCTGAAGATACCCGTCTCGGTTTCGTCACCGGTTACAGCGACAGCTCGTTGAGCATGGGCAGCGGCACGCATTCGTCGGCCTCGGTCGACAGCTACCACTTGGGTGCGTATCTGGGCCATGAAATCGACGCGTTGCGCCTGACCGTCGGCGGCGCCTACAGCTGGCATCGCATCGACGTCAAACGTGATCTGCAGTTCGGCGACGTCAGCGGCAAACAGAAAACCAAACGTGACGCGACCACCGCGCAACTGTTCACCGAGGCCGCATACGATCTGGGCCTGCAACCGATGAACCTGGAGCCGTTCGCCAATCTGTCCTACGTGCACCTCAACACCGACAGCTTCACCGAGAAGGGTGACGCTGCGGCGCTGAAGGGTGGTGAAGACAACCGCGACGTGGTGCTGTCGACCCTCGGCGTGCGCGCCAAGCGCAGCTTCGCTGTGTCGGACAAGCATCAGCTGGAACTCGGCGCCAGCCTCGGCTGGCAGCACAACCTGAGCAGCGTCGATGCCGACAGCCATCTGGCCTTCGCCAACGGCAACAGCGCCTTCACCGTGCAGAGCGTTTCGATGGATCGTGACGCTGCCGTGGTCGGCGTGCGTGCCGGGCTGGCGCTCAATCGCGACGTGCGGGTCAACCTCGACTACAACGGCCTGATCGGCTCGAACGAGAAAGATCACGGCGTCGGTCTGACCCTCGACTGGCAGTTCTGAGGCTTAACCGGCAGCACTTCATGGGCTGCCGGTTTTTTTACAAAAGGAGCGCTGCACATGGGATTGTTCGAGTACAAAAATCCAAATGTGCAGAAGATCCAAATGTGGGAGCGAGCCTGATCGCTCCCACAGGTACGGCGTACACATGATCGTTCCCACGCTCTGCGTGGGAATGCAGCCGGGGACGCTCTGCGTCCCACAAGATCGCAGCCTCCGGCAGTTCCTACAGAGGCTGTGCACGATGTAATGAATGCTCCGGAGCCCCGCGCTCTGGCTGTGAGCTATCTCTGACAATTCCAACAACAAGAGAGGCAATGGCAATGGGTGTATACGACTACAAGAACTTCGGCACAGCAGATTCCGCGGCGCTGTTCAGCGATGCCATGGCGATCACGCTGTATTCCTATCACAACCTCGATAACGGCTTCGCCGCCGGTTACCAGCACAACGGCTTCGGCCTCGGTCTGCCGGCGACGCTGGTTACCGCGCTGATTGGCGGCACCGATTCGCAAGGAGTGATCCCCGGTATTCCGTGGAATCCCGATTCGGAAAAACTCGCCCTGGAGGCCGTGCAAAAGGCCGGCTGGACGCCGATCAGCGCCGCGCAATTGGGCTACGACGGCAAGATCGACGCACGCGGGACATTTTTCGGCGAGAAGGCCGGCTACACCAGCGCGCAGGTGGAAATCCTCGGCAAATACGACGCCCAGGGGCATCTCACCGAACTGGGTATCGCCTTTCGCGGCACCAGCGGTCCGCGCGAAATCCTCATTGGTGATTCGATTGGCGATGTGATCAACGATCTGCTCGCGGCGTTCGGCCCGGCCGATTACGCAAAAAACTACGTCGGCGAAGCTTTCGGCAATCTGCTCAACGATGTCGTCGCATTCGCCCGGGCCAACGGCCTCAGCGGCAAGGACGTGCTGGTTAGCGGTCATAGTCTGGGCGGTCTGGCGGTGAACAGCATGGCTGAATTGAGCGCTGGCAAGTGGGGCGGTTTCTTCGCCGACTCCAACTACATCGCCTACGCCTCGCCGACTCAGAGCAGCACCGACAAGGTGCTGAATATCGGCTACGAAAACGACCCGGTGTTTCGCGCCCTCGACGGCTCGACTTTCAGCAGCGCTTCAGTGGGTGTGCACGACGCGCCGCATGCCTCGACCACCGACAATATCGTCAGCTTCAACGATCACTACGCCTCGAACGCCTGGAACTTGCTGCCGTATTCGATCCTGAACATTCCGACGTGGATTTCGCACCTGCCCAGCGGTTACGGCGACGGCATGACCCGCGTGCTGGAATCGAAGTTCTACGACCTGACCAGCCGCGACTCGACAATCATCGTCGCCAACCTGTCGGACCCGGCGCGGGCCAACACTTGGGTGCAGGACCTCAACCGCAACGCCGAAACCCACAAAGGCAGCACGTTTATTATTGGCAGTGACGGCAACGACCTGATCCAGGGCGGCAGCGGCAATGACTATCTGGAGGGGCGCGCCGGCAATGACAGCTTCCGAGACAACGGCGGCTACAACGTCATTCTGGGCGGGCAGGGCAGCAACACCCTCGACTTGCAGCAGACGGTGAAGAACTTTGATTTCGCCAACGACGGCGCTGGCAATCTGTACATCCGCGATGCCGACGGCGGGATCAGCATCACCCGTGACATTGGCAGCATCGTCAGCAAAGAGCCGGGTTTTCTCTGGGGCGTGTTCAAGGACGACGTGTTGCACAACGTCACGGACATGGGGCTGAAAGTCGGCAGTAACCTCACCGCTTATGAATCGAGCGTAAAAGGCACGGCCAGTGCTGACACGCTCAAGGCGCATGCCGGCGGTGACTGGCTGTTCGGGCTGGAGGGCAATGATCATTTGCTTGGCGGCGCGGGCAATGACGTGTTTGTCGGTGGTGCTGGCAATGACCTGCTGGAATCGGGCGGCGGGGCGGATACGTTTCTGTTCAACGGCGCGTTTGGCCAGGATCGTGTGGTTGGCTACACGGCCGATGACAAACTGGTGTTTCTTGGCGTGCAGGGCGTGTCGCCGGGGGATGATTTGCGAGCCCATGCATCGGCGGTCGGGCAGGATACTGTGCTGACGTTTGGTGGGGATTCGGTGACCTTGGTAGGGGTGGCGCTTGGCAGCCTCAACAGCGACGGGATCGTGATTGCCTGATGGTTACGCGGCGCCAGTAATGGCGCCATCGCTGGCAAGCCAGCTCCCACATAGTCCGAGTCGTACATCCACGCTGTGAACGACATGTGATCGTTCCCACGCTCCGCGTGGGAATGCAGCCCGGGACGCTCTGCGTCCCACTCGAGAGCCGAACGCGGAGCGTCCGTGGAGGCATTCCTTTGCTGCGCATGGGAACGATCATTCAGGCCAAGTCAGTCTTCCTTGCGCACGGTCGCGACTTCATCGGCGCGAACCTTGACCTTGGCGCCGGAAATATCCTCGAACTCATAGAAACCGTCCTCGGTCTCGGTCTTTGGCATGTCCTCGGTCAGGTACTGGGTGCCGTTCTGCAGCGTCACCACGGTCTGGGTCGAACAGCCGCCCAGCGCCAACAGGGCGGCGACCGCTACAGGAATGCCCAGCATCTTGATTTTCATACCCACCTCTGACTCCTTGCTTGAATGTGATTGCGGGCATTGTCGGCCCTGTAACGCGGTTGGTGCCAGCAGCGGCGGAAAAGTTCGATGGCGGCACGAAAAAATGCCATTGATCTTTTTCCGTTTGCGCCGGGCGGGGCTGAGCTGTTATCTGTACGCATAACCAGTGTTCGCTTGCCGTGGCTTTGAATTCCCGTGACCTCCAACCCTCTCGACGATCCGTTCTATTACCTCAACAACTTCCGGCAAGTGCTTGATTGGCTTGGACTTCGTTATGCCGATGTGATGAGCACAAGCGAGCACGGCTTCATCCGCGACTTCAACACGCTGCCGCAAGCCTCGCAGGGATTGCTGGTGCGCATGGTCATGCGCAAGGGCATTCACTTTCGCGCGAGCAAACTCAACTATCTGGAAATCGGCGACATTGCCGAGGCGGCGCGGCCGTTGCTCGAACACGGCTGGCTCGATGAACACGCGGATTTGACACTGGCAGAACTGTTCGATGTCTTGCTCAAGGCCGAGCTCTTGCAAGCGTTCGGCACCTTTATAGAACAGCCGAAAGGGCGCAAGGACGAGTGGCTGCCGGTGCTGGCCGAACAGTTCAGCGAGGCGCAGACCCTGCGTGTCTGGGCGCCGCAACTGGCTGAGCGGCTGTTCAGCCTGACCCTGATGGACCTGTGCGATCGCTTGCGCCTGATGTTCTTCGGCAATCTGTATCAGGACTGGTCGGAGTTCGTGCTGGCCGACCTGGGCATCTTCACCTACGAAAAAGTCGAGTTCTGCGCCGACTCCCGAGGCCTGCGCAGCCGCGAAGACGTCGATGCCTGCCTGTTCCTGCATCAATGCCAGTTGCGTTTCGAGGCCGGTGAACCGCTGGATGAGATCGTCGAACAGATCAACGCCGTGCAATTCGACAACCCGTGGCTGCGCCGCCGACAAGCCAAGGCGTTGTTCCAGATCGGCCAGTACGCCGAGCGCATCGGCGACTTTGCCCTGGCCCTGAGTGTTTACCGCGACTGCGCCTACCCGGGCGCACGACTGCGCATGATCCGTGTGCTCGAGCGTTGCGGCGAATACGCGCTGGCGTTGGAACTCGGCACGCTGGCCGAACAGGCACCGCAAAGCGCGGCCGAGCAGCAAGGCTTGCAACGCATCGTCCCGCGCCTGCGGCGCAAACTTGGTGGCCCGCCGCTCAAGCGTGCCAAGGCCAGAGCGGTCGAGCGCCTCGACTTGCACTTGCCGCGCATCGATCCGGCGCGGTCGGTGGAATTTCACGTACAAGCGCACTTGCACGCCGATGACGGCCCGGTTCATTACGTCGAGAACAGCCTGATCAATTCACTGTTCGGACTGTTGTGCTGGCCGGCGATCTTCGCGCCGTTGCCGGGTGCGTTCTTTCACCCGTTCCAGCGCGGCCCGGTGGATCTGCTCAGCGAAGATTTCCTCGAGCGCCGCGCCGAGCTGTTCCAGGCCTGCCTGGGCGAACTCGACGACGGCCGCTACGTCGAGACCATCCGCCAGCGCTTCGTCGACAAGTGGGGTATCCAGTCGCCGTTCGTGTTCTGGGGCGCGCTCAATGAAGCCTTGCTGGAGCAGGCGCTGGCCTGTCTGCCCGCTGAGCATCTGAAACACTGGTTCAACCGATTGCTGCTCGACATCAAGGCCAACCGCGCCGGCATGCCGGACCTGATCCAGTTCTGGCCGCAGCACAAGACCTACCGGATGATCGAAGTCAAAGGCCCCGGCGACCGCTTGCAGGACAATCAACTGCGCTGGCTGGAGTTCTGCCACGAGCACCAGATGCCGGTGGCCGTGTGTTACGTGCAATGGGCGGAGCAGAGCGCTTGAGTTACAGCGTTGCCGTGCGTGCACTGTGCGAGTTTACCGCCAAGACCGGCGACCTCGACCTGCGCTTCACCCCGTCACCGACGGCGCTGGAAGGCATCGTCGGCCATCGCACCGTGGCCTCGCGACGCAGCGAGCAGTACCAGAGCGAAGTCGCACTGCAAGGCGAATTCGGCGAGCTGAAGGTCAAGGGCAGGGCGGATGGCTACGATCCGGCGCAAAACTGCCTGGAAGAAGTCAAAACCTATCGCGGCGACCTGAGCAGGCAACCGGCCAATCACCGTCAGTTGCACTGGGCGCAGGCGAAAATCTACGGCTGGTTGATGTGCCAGAAACTGCAATTGCAGCAGATCAATCTGGCGCTGGTGTATTTCGACGTCGTCAGCGAAAAGGAAACCTGCCTGGTTGAATCCCACAGCGCCGAGTCGCTTCAGGGGTTTTTCGCGCAGCAGTGCGCTTTGTTCCTGCAATGGGCCGAGCAGGAAATGGCCCATCGCGAAGCGCGCAATCTGGCCGCGCAACAACTGCCGTTCCCGCACGCGGATTTTCGTCCCGGCCAACGGCATCTGGCCGAATCAGTGTTCAAAGCCGTCAGCACCGGCCGCTGCCTCATGGCCCAGGCGCCGACCGGCATCGGCAAAACCCTTGGCACGCTGTTCCCGATGCTCAAGGCCCTGGCGCCGCAGCAACTGGACAAGGTGTTCTTTCTCACCGCCAAGACCCCGGGGCGCAAACTGGCGCTGGATGCCAGCCACGTGTTGTTCAGGCAGACGCCGGACTTGCCGCTGCGGGTGATGGAAATGGTTGCTCGCGACAAGGCCTGCGAACACCCGGACAAGGCCTGCCACGGTGAATCCTGTCCGTTGGCCCAGGGTTTTTATGATCGCCTGCCGGCTGCCCGCGAATCTGCCAGCCATATCAATCTGCTGGATCAGGCGGCAATGCGTGAAGTTGCCGCGCAGCACAGCGTATGCCCGTATTACCTGAGTCAGGAAATGGCCCGTTGGGCGGATGTGGTGGTTGCCGACTACAACTATTACTTCGACTTCAGCGCGCTGTTGTTCGGTCTGGCCCAGCTCAATCAGTGGAAAGTCGCGGTGCTCGCCGACGAGGCGCACAACCTGGTCGAGCGCGGCCGGCAGATGTACAGCGCCAGTCTCGACCAGTTCACCCTAGGCACTGTGCGTAAAACCGCCCCCGCCGCGTTGAAAAATTCCCTGCAACGGGTCAACCGCGAATGGAACGCGCTGCATGCGCCGCAACTGGCGGCCTATCAGGCCTACGACAAGGCGCCGGACAAGCTCCTGCACGCCATTTCGCTGTGTTGCGCGGCCATTGGCGATTACCTCAACGAACATCCGCAAGGCCTCGACAGCGGTCTGCAGAACTTCTATTTCGACTTGCTGCAATTCGCCCGGGTCGCCGAGCTGTACGACGAGCATTACCTGTTCGATATCAGCAAACGCGACCTCGACCGCAAGCGTCCACTGTCGCAACTGTGCCTGCGCAACGTGGTGCCGGCGGCGTTCATCGGTCCGCGCCTGACAGCGGCGCGCAGCAGTGTGCTGTTCTCGGCCACGCTGAGCCCGCGCAACTACTACGCCGACCTGCTCGGCACGCCCGCCGACACGGTGTGCATCGACGTCGAATCGCCGTTCAGCGCCGAGCAGTTGCAGGTGCACATCGTCAGCCAGATATCCACGCGTTTTAACCATCGCCAGGCCTCGCTGGAGCCGATCGTCGAGCTGATCGCCCGTCAGTTCAGCGAGCGCCCGGGCAATTATCTGGCGTTCTTCAGCAGTTTCGATTACCTGCAACAGGTCGCGACCTTATTGGCCGAGCGCCATCCGCGCATCACTCAGTGGCTGCAATCGCGGGGCATGGCCGAGGGCGCGCGGCAGGCGTTTCTCGACCAGTTCAGCGCCGACAGCCAGGGTGTGGGGTTTGCGGTGTTGGGCGGCGCGTTTGGCGAGGGCATCGATTTGCCCGGTGCGCGGTTGATCGGTGCGTTCATCGCGACGCTGGGGCTGGCGCAGCTCAACCCGGTCAACGAGCAGATGAAGCGGCGCATGGCCGCCATTTTTGGCGCCGGCTACGATTACACCTATCTGTACCCGGGCATGCAAAAAGTCGTACAAGCCGCCGGGCGGGTGATTCGCACCCGTGAGGATCGCGGCACGGTCATGCTGATCGACGACCGCTTTGCCGAGAGCCGCATCCAGCAACTGCTGCCGCGCTGGTGGGCGATCAAAAGCGAACCGGCGCTGTTCAAATCGACGGATTCACGCATACTTCAGCCCATGACAGTGGCTGGTGAGTGTGATGAGTGAAAACAACAGAACCGCAGCGATCGAAGACAGCCGTTTCCGGCTGTTGATCGACGCGGTTGTCGACTATGCGATCTACATGATCGACCCCGACGGTACCATCACCAGTTGGAACTCCGGCGCCAAACGCTTCAAAGGTTATGAAGAAGCGGAAATCATCGGCGAGCACTTCTCGCGCTTCTATACCCCGGAAGACCGCGCCAACGGCATGCCGCAACGGGCGCTCGACACGGCGATTCGCGAAGGTCGCTTCGAAGGCGAGGGCTGGCGCGTGCGCAAGGACGGCACGCACTTCTGGTCGCACGTGGTGATCGATCCGATCATCGACCCCAACGGCGAGCTGCTCGGGTTCGCCAAGATCACCCGCGACCTCACCGACCGCAAAATGGCCGAGGAAACCCTCAAGCAAAGCGAACAGCAGTTCCGCCTGCTGGTGCAGGGCGTCACTGACTACGCGATCTACATGCTCAGCCCCGAAGGCTGCGTCAGCAACTGGAACCAGGGCGCGCAGCGCATCAAGGGCTATTTGCCGGAAGAAATCATCGGCCAGCATTTTTCGATTTTCTACACCCCCGAAGACCGCGAACTCGGCGAGCCGCAGCGTTCGCTGGAGATTGCCACCCGCGAAGGCCGCTTCGAGAACCGCAGCTGGCGGATGCGCAAGGACGGCACGCGCTTTCTTGCCCACGTGGTGGTCGATGCGATTCGCGGCGACACCGGCGCGTTGCTCGGCTTCGCCAAGATCACCCGCGATGTCACCGAGGCCCACGAAGCGCAGCAGGCCCTGGAAAAGACCCGCGAGGCGTTGTTCCAGGCGCAGAAGATGCAGGCGATCGGCCAACTCAGCGGCGGTATCGCTCATGACTTCAACAACCTGCTGACGGTGATTCTCGGCAACCTCGAGATCGTGCAGAAACGCATCGGCGACGCGCCGAAAATCGCTCGACTGCTGGAAAACGCCACCCAAGGCGCCTTGCGCGGTGTGTCGCTGACCCAGCGTATGCTGGCCTTCGCCCGGCGCCAGGAACTCAAGACCGAATCGGTGGATATCCCGCAATTGGTGCAAGGCATCACCGGGCTGCTGCGCAGTTCGCTCGGGCCGGGGATTCGCATCGAAACACGCTTTCCCGACGACCTGCAGCCAGTGCTGGCCGACAGCAATCAGCTGGAACTGGCGATCCTCAATCTCGCCACCAATGCCCGCGATGCCATGCCCGACGGCGGCACGGTGGTCATTCAGGCGCAAGCCGAAGTGGTGCTGGAACAAACTCATTCGACCCTCGCGGCGGGGCGTTACGTGTGCCTGAGCCTGATCGACAGCGGCGAAGGCATGGACGAAGCCACGCTGGCCTGCGCCCGTGACCCGTTCTTCACCACCAAGGGCCTGGGCAAAGGCACTGGGCTGGGCTTGTCGATGGTGCACGGCTTCATCGAGCAGTTGGGCGGGCGCTTTATTCTGAAAAGCGAGAAGGGCCAGGGTACGGCGGCCGAGCTGTGGATTCCGGTAGCGCTTGAGCGTACGGCCAGTCGCCCGGCGTACAGCAACGCAGCGCCGATCGCAGTACCGCGACTCAGCGTGCTGGTGGTCGATGATGATTCACTGGTGCTGACCAGCACCAGTCTGCTGCTGGAAGATCTTGGCCACCGCGTTATCGGCGCGACCTCCGGCGCCCAGGCGCTGGCGCTGTTCGATCAGGGCGAAGTGATCGATCTGGTGATCACCGACATGGCCATGCCAAAAATGAGCGGCGCGCAACTGGCTCACGCCCTGCGTATGCTCAAGCCGGATCTGCCGATCATTCTCGCCACTGGATATGCCGAACGCCTGGAGGGTTTTGCCGCTCAACTGCCGCGTCTGCCGAAACCGTTCACCCAAGCGAGTCTGGTGCAGATCATCGCCCAATCGATGAAATGACGCGCTGGTCGATCCGGCTGAACTAGTGCTGACGCGTGCCTTTCCAAAAGTCTTGTTCACTTTCGGAGGGCACGTCTCTTGTCACGCATATTGACCCAGCCAAGCGCTGTTGAAGAAGCCTTGGCCGAACACGACGCCAAGATGTTTGGCTCACCCAAGGAGCGCCTGGATTTCTATCGCCGGGAAATCCAGTACGAAACCAGCATCCTCGCCAACCGCACCGACGCCTACCTCGCGGCGCAATCGTTTCTGGTGATCGCTTTCGCCTCGTGCATGGCTAATCTCAATCCCGAGTGGGGCAAGATGTTCACCCTCGTCGTGCCGCCGTTTCTCGCGCTGCTCGGGGTGCTCAGTTCATTGAATGCCTGGCCGGGGATTCGTGCGGCGTACGACATCATTGATCACTGGCACTTCAAGCAGAGCCAGTTGCTGCACAGCGAGCCGGTGATGGGCGCGGCGTATGACGAGTCTCCACTGTTCAGCGAAATGGAATCGAGCCACAAGGGCTATCGCAAGTCGCTGCTGTTCTCGGTGCGCACGCCTTGGATCTTTGCCACGTTCTGGGTGATATTGGGGGTTTACGCGGTGTTTATTCAGGTGACCAATCCTTGAGGTGGATTGGTCGGGACAGGTGCTGGATGTTGTGGTGTTAATGAGATTTTACCCCCTCACCCCAGCCCTCCCGAAACGTCGGACCGCCCCCAAGGGGGCGAGGGGGAAAGGGAGCAGATTTTCAGGCTTTTCAAAACTTGTATTCGACTCGATTTTCAGGTCGATGAATAACAAAAAACACCCCGGTCAGTCCCCTCTCCCTCGGGGAGAGGGCTAGGGTGAGGGGCTTTTGACTTTTATTACGCAGTTTCCAGCTCACGCCGCGCAGTTACAGCATTCTGCACCGCCGCCGGGATCGGCGGGAAATCCTCATTCAGCACACACAGATGATCAATCGCATCTTCAAATTTCGCATCGGCTTTCTTGCGCAGTGCCCGGTATTGTTCAAAGCGCTCGAAGTCGGTCGGCGTCTGTTCCAGCAGCGCGTTGGCCGCTCGGTTCAGTTCGTGGGCTTCTTCGAACAGTTGACGATTGCGTTCCAGAGCCAGTGCTCTGCAAGCCTTGATTTGCGCAGGAGTCGAGCATTCGTTCATGACCGTGACCTTGTTTGTGTCGGGGTTCCGTTTGATAGGCTGTTCACCGCAGGGGAACCTAACCTGCCGGGCCGCGCTGATGATTGTCGCGGTTAAAGTTGTGACCGTTGGGTCGCGCCCGGCGATCCATTTTTTTGCAGAAAAATCTTCGATCATTTCCAGCCAAGCGCAGCGGCCGACGAATCAGCTTTTTCGTTGCTTCAGACGTTCATAGCGCGCCAGCATCGGTTGTGTACTGATGCCATGCAGCAGAATGCTCAGGGCCACCACCGACAAAGTGATGTCGGTGCAGACCTTGGCCACGTCGGAATCCAGGCCATGGTTCAAGGCGAAGAACAGATAGAACAGGCTGCCGATGCCGCGAATGCCAAACCATCCGATCAACAAACGCTGCGGCCCGCTGAGCAGGTTGCCCCACGGCATCAGCGCCACGCTCAGCGGACGAATCAGGCAGAACAGCACCGCGCCGATCCACAAGGCCCGCCAGTCCCAGTGGGCAACCAGCACAACACCAAGCAGGGTTACCAGAAATACTTCCATCGCCCGCTCGACCAGACTGCCGAACGCCAGCATGTCGCCCATCATGATCCCCGCTGCAACCTGGCTGTCTTCCAGTTGCTCGGTATCGCCATGCACGGCGTTCTGCGGTTCGACGTTCTGGTGACCGACCACCGGCTGCACCAGATGCTCTGCAGGTGCCTGGGTGATGCCCGTGGATTTGACTTCCTCCTGACGCAGCCCAAGGCCAGCAGCGAAGACCGCGAGAAAGCCGTAGCCGCCAACGGCGTCGGCGACCACGTAGGACAGCGCGATCAGCGCGAGGGTCAGGTAATCGTTGGGGCCGAGGGTGCTGTCCTCGTTGTGAATGCGCAGCAGCAGGGCGATCCGGCCGATGCCACGGCCCATCCAGTAACCGGTGAGCAAACCCGCCGGCACCGCCCACAAAAGGCTGCGAACCACCCAGTGCTGCCACTCGCCGGCGCTACCGTCACCGTGCAGCAACAGCAGACCGAGAATCACGAAAGGGAAAGCCACGCCATCGTTGAGCCCGGCCTCTCCGGAGAGGCCGAAACGCACGCTGTCGATGTCCTGCGCATCATTGACCTGCACCAGCGCGGCGAGCACCGGGTCGGTCGGCGCCAGAATCGCGCCGATCAGCAGGGAAGGTCCCCATGGCAATTGCAGGCCCCAGTGCAACAGCAGGCACACGCCGATAATCGTCAGAATCATCACCGGCCCGGCCAGACCAAAAGCGATGCGCCAGGTCTTGTTGCCCAGCGGCAGGCGCAATTTCAAACCGCAGACGAACAAGGAAAACAGCACCGCGACTTCCGTCAGGTGCTCCATCCACAACGACGATTCTTCCAGCGGCAATTTCAGCAGGTCGAGGCCGCTGGGGCCGATGGCGATGCCCAGCAGCAGGCACACCGCCGAGGTGGTGACCGGCATCCAGCGCAACCATGACGACGTCAGGGCCAGCGTCAGCAGCACGGCGCCGAGCACCGCGACCCATACGCCGAAACTCATGACGGCTCACAGCAGCGAATTTCCAAGGACAGGCTCACCGGCTCAGCTCACGGTCGTGCGCAGGTACTCGGGGATGAGCACGTTGAACCACAGCAGAATCATCGACACCAGCATGGTCACCAGCACCAGCAGGCCAACGCCCCACACGCACGCCGAGTACAGCAGGCCTTGCTCTTTGCGCTCATGCATGAAGGTCGGCAAGCCGACGAACAGCAGAAACGTCGAATAGATCGACGCCGCGCCGAGCACCAGAATCGCCAGCCAGCGGCTCGGGTACAGCCCGGCAATCCCGGCGAGGAAAAACGGCGTCACCGTGTAGGCGGCAAAACCGATGCATTGATTGAGCGTTGGCCGCGCATCGAATGATCGCGACATCCATCTGATAAACCCGCCGATAATCGCGACACCCGCGACGATCGTCACGTACAGCAACACGCTCAGTTGCAAGGCGCTGGCCGTGCTCAGGCGCACGTTTTCACCCACGGCGAGGCTCCAGCCGACCTGGGTGGTGCCGATGAACAGGCACACGGCCGGAATCAGCGCGAGCAGCAGCAGATGCGCGAGGTAGTGGCGGGGATGGGTTTCTTCTTCGCGGCGGATATCGGTCCAGGCGAAGTTGGGTTGGGTGAAGAGTCTGACGAGGGGGGCGGACATGACAACCTCCTGTTCCTGTTGGCCCGTAGGCGCTTACAGGTATGGAGAGATGCCATGCCGCTCGGGTTCAGTTTTTCTGCTGCACGGTTACAGCATCGGTTTGCCGCCGGTTACGCCGTAGCGCTGGCCGGTGATATAGCTGGCTTCGTCGGAGGCCAGCAGCACGTAAATCGGTGCAACTTCCACCGGTTGGCCGGGACGGCCGAGCGGGGTGCTGCCGCCGAAGTTCTGCACTTCTTCATCGGGCATGGTCGAGACGATCAACGGCGTCCAGATCGGGCCTGGGGCGACGCTGTTGACGCGAATTTCCTTCGGCCCGAGCATCTGCGCCAGACCACCGGTGAAGTTGGCGATTGCGCCTTTGGTGGTGGCGTAGGCCAGCAGGGTCGGCTTGGGCATGTCCGAGTTGACCGAACTGGTGTTGATGATCGACGAACCGGGGCGCATGTGTTTGATAGCCGCCTGGCAGATCCTGAACATGGCGGTGATGTTAACGTCGAAGGTCATCACCCATTCGTCATCGGGGATTTCTTCAAAGTTTTCGTGGGTCATCTGGAACGCGGCGTTGTTAACCAGAATGTCGATGCGGCCAAAGCGCTCGACAGTTTTGTCGACCAGCGCTTGGCACTGCGCTTTCTCGGCGATATCGCCCGGCAGCAGGATGCACTGACGCCCGGCCTGCTCGACCCAGCGTGCGGTTTCCTTGGCGTCTTCGTGTTCATTCAGGTAAGCCACGGCGACGTCGGCGCCTTCACGGGCGAAGGCAATCGCCACTGCGCGACCGATGCCGCTGTCGGCACCAGTGATCAGCGCAATCTTGCCGGCCAGACGGCCGGAACCGACGTAACTCTGCTCGCCGCAGTCTGGATACGGCTCCATCTTGCGTTGCGAGCCGGGCACCGGTTGGACTTGTTTCGGGAAGGGTGGTTTTGGATAGTCAGTCATCGCAGGGTCTCCTGATTTCAAGGCCAGTGTTCCGGGTTGACCCGGTGGGTTTGCCTTGAGTTCGATCGGATTTGCGCTGGATTTTGGTTGGCGATGCAAAACCAATGTGGGAGCGAGCCTGCTCGCGAAAGCGGTCTGTCAGACGATAAATATGTCGACTGACACTGCGCTTTCGCGAGCAGGCTCGCTCCCACAGGGGATCACTTACACAGGGGAATCTCGGGGCAGGATCAGAGATTGCGGTTAGCCAAAGCCCGCTCCATCCGCGCAATCCCTTCTTCCAGCAACGCCCTCGGGCAGCCGAAGTTCAACCGCACAAACTGCTGATGCCGGTCACCAAAATCGAGCCCGGCACTGAGCCCGACCTTGCCCTGTTCGAGGAAGAACCGCTGCGGATCCGGCAGGTCGAGCGCGGTGCAATCGAGCCACGCCATATACGTGCCCTGCGGCACATTGATGGTCACGCCCGGCAGGCGCGTGCGCACCGCGTCTACCAGCCAGTCGCGGTTGGCCTGCAGGTAGATTTTCAATTCAGCGAGCCACGGCGCGGCTTCGCTGTAGGCGACGCGGGTGGCTTCCATGCCCAGCGGGTTGACGCTGTCGACCATGCCGCAGCGGGCGTGGTTGACGCGTTCGCGCAGGGCGGCGTCCTGGATGATCATGAACGAGGTCTTCAGACCGGCGATGTTGTAAGCCTTGCTCGCCGACATCAGGGTGATCGTGCGTTTGGAAATCTCGGGGCTCAGCGATGCGGTGGGAATGTGCACGCGGCCGTCGAAGCACAGTTCGGCGTGAATTTCATCGGAGATGATCCACGCGTCCTGCGCTGCGCAGATGTCCGCCACTGCCTGCAACTCTTCGCGGGCGAAGACCTTGCCGAGCGGGTTGTGCGGGTTGCTCAACAGCAGGGCGCCGCCGCCTTTGAGCGACTCGCGCAGTGCGTCCAGCGGCGTGGCGTAAGTGCCATCGGCCTGGGCGTTGAATTCCAGCTCGACCTTGTTCAGGCCCCAATGCGCCGGCGCATGACGCAGCGGCGGGTAGTTCGGCACTTGCACGACGACATTCTGCTGCGCCTGGACCAACGCCTTGAGCGCCATGTTGAAGCCGGATTCCACACCCGGCAGGAAGATCAGCTCCTGCGGTTTGACCTGCCATGAATACTTGTTCCACAGGTCGGCGACGATCGCTTCACGCAGGTTGTCCTGGGCCACGCTGTAACCGAGCAGCGGGTGCAGCAGGCGCTGTTGCAAGGCTTCGACGATGACCGGCGGCGCGGCAAAATCCATGTCAGCGACCCACATCGGCAACACATCGGCCGGG
Source organism: Pseudomonas sp. Sample_11 (assembly GCF_004307505.1). Taxonomy (NCBI): domain Bacteria; kingdom Pseudomonadati; phylum Pseudomonadota; class Gammaproteobacteria; order Pseudomonadales; family Pseudomonadaceae; genus Pseudomonas; species Pseudomonas sp. Sample_11. The sequence continues at coordinate 10,288 of NZ_RCOD01000069.1, read as the reverse complement.
TAGCGGCTCCACTTGGTGCTGCCAGTGTGGTGGCGGTCGAACAGCTGATCAAAATCGAAAGTCATGCGCGGTCTCGTCAAGGCGGAGTTGATTCTGCCGGACATTCTATGCGCAACTCGTTCCCTGTAGGAGTGAGCCTGCTCGCAATAGCGATCTGACTGATCGTTCCCACGCTCCGCGTGGGAATGCAGCCCGGGACGCTCTGCGTCCCAGTGGAACGCGGAGCGTCCCTTGAGGCATTCCCACGCAGAGCGTGGGAACGATCAATACCTCGAGATTGCAGATGAAACACCCGACGGTCGGTTTTCACACAATCGGCAAGGTCTTTGTCTACAGTGAAAAAGTCGGCGCCAAGGCGTCGCAACCGTGATTGTCCAGATAAAGCCCGGCACAAGTACCGGGTTCCACCTGATCAGGAGTGCACGATGGATCTCAGCCGTCGTCAGTTCTTCAAGGTCGCCGGTATCGGCCTTGCAGGCTCAAGCCTGGGCGCGTTGGGCATGGCCCCGACGGCGGCCTTCGCCGAGCAGGTGCGTCACTTCAAGCTCGCCCACACCCGTGAAACCCGCAACACCTGCCCGTATTGCTCGGTCGGTTGCGGTTTGATCATGTACAGCCAGGGCGATGCCGGCAAGAACGTGGCGCAAAACATCATTCATATCGAAGGCGATTCCGACCACCCGGTCAATCGCGGCACGCTGTGCCCGAAAGGCGCGGGCCTGCTCGACTTCATTCACAGCCCCGGCCGCTTGGAGTACCCGCAAGTGCGCAAGCCCGGCAGCAATGAATGGACGCGCATCGGCTGGGACGAAGCCCTTGATCGCATAGCCGACCTGATGAAGGCCGACCGCGACGCCAACTTCATCGAGAAAAATGCCAACGGGCAAACGGTGAATCGCTGGCTGACCACCGGTTTCCTTGCGGCGTCGGCGGCATCCAACGAAGCCGGCTACATCACCCAGAAGGTGATTCGCAGCCTCGGTCTGCTGGGGTTCGATAACCAGGCGCGTGTCTGACACGGCCCGACGGTGGCAAGTCTTGCCCCGACGTACGGCCGTGGTGCCATGACCAACACCTGGACCGATATCGCCAACGCGAATCTGATCCTGGTAATGGGTGGCAACGCAGCAGAAGCGCATCCGTGCGGCTTCAAATGGGTGACCGAGGCCAAGGCGCATAACGCTGCGCGGCTGATCGTGGTCGATCCGCGTTTTACCCGGACCGCTTCGGTGGCCGACTATTACGCGCCGATCCGCACCGGCACCGACATCGCCTTCATGGGCGGGTTGATCAATTACCTGCTGACCGAGGACAAGATCCAGCACGAATACGTGCGCAATTACACCGACGTGTCGTTCATCGTCAAAGCCGGTTATGGCTTCGAAGACGGCCTGTTCAGCGGCTATGACGCGGAAAAACGCAGCTATACCGACAAGTCCGGCTGGGGTTACGAATTCGCCGAGGACGGTTTCGTCCGCGTCGACCCGACCCTGCAAGACCCGCGCTGCGTCTATCAACTGATGAAGCAGCATTACAGCCGCTACAACATCGACCTGGCCAGCCAGATCTGCGGCATGCCGGTCGACGCCATGCAGAAAATCTGGGAAGAGATCGCCACCTGCTCGACGCCGGGCAAGACCATGACGATTCTCTATGCCCTCGGCTGGACGCAGCACTCGATCGGCGCGCAGATCATCCGCAGCGCGGCGATGGTGCAACTGCTGCTGGGCAATGTCGGCATGCCCGGCGGCGGCGTCAATGCGCTGCGCGGGCACTCGAACATCCAGGGCCTGACCGACCTCGGTCTGCTGTCCAACGCCTTGCCCGGCTACCTCACGCTGCCTACCGACAGCGAACAGGACTACGGTCAGTTCATCTTCAAACGTACGCAGGTGCCGCTAAGACCGGGGCAGCTTTCGTATTGGCAGAACTACAGCAAATTCCACGTCAGCCTGATGAAATCCTGGTACGGCGCCAATGCCACCGCCGAGAACAACTGGCTGTTCGACCATTTGCCGAAGCTCGACATCCCCAATTACGACGTGCTGAAAATGTTCGACCTGATGAGCCAGGGCAAGGTTAACGGTTACTTCTGTCAGGGCTTCAATCCGATCGCCGCGTTGCCGGACAAGAATCGCGTGATGGGCGCGTTGGCCAAGCTCAAGTGGTTGGTGGTAATGGACCCGCTGGCCACGGAAACCTCGGAGTTCTGGCAGAACGTCGGGCCGTACAACGACGTGAAAACCGCTGAAATCCAGACTGAAGTCATTCGCCTGCCGACCACCTGTTTTGCCGAAGAGGACGGCTCGCTGGTCAACAGCAGCCGCTGGCTGCAATGGCACTGGAAAGGCGCCGATGGCCCCGGCGAAGCGCAGACCGACATTCGCATCATGAGCGAACTGTTCCTGCGCCTGCGCCAGCGTTATCAGAGCGAGGGCGGCAAGTTTCCTGATCCGCTGCTGAAACTGTCGTGGCCGTACAAGATCCCCGACGAGCCTTCGCCCGAAGAACTGGCGCGGGAAATCAACGGCACCGCCGTCAGCGATTTCACCGATGCCGGCGGCGTCACGGTCAAGGCCGGTACGCAACTGGCCGGCTTCGGTTTGCTCAAGGATGACGGCAGCACCGCGTCCGGTTGCTGGATTTTCGCCGGCAGCTGGACCGAGGCCGGTAACCAGATGGCCCGGCGCGATAACGCCGACCCATTCGGCATGCACCAGCATCAAGGCTGGGCGTGGGCATGGCCGGCCAATCGGCGGATTCTCTACAACCGCGCCTCGGCGGATCCGGCGGGCAAACCGTGGGATCCGAAAAAGCGGCTGGTGTGGTGGAACGGCAAGGCCTGGACCGGCACCGACGTGCCGGACTACAAGGCCGACGTGCCGCCGGAAGCCGGGATGAACCCGTTCATCATGAACCCCGAAGGCGTCGCGCGGTTCTTCGCCGTCGACAAGATGAACGAAGGGCCATTCCCTGAGCACTACGAGCCGTTCGAAACGCCGATCGGCATCAACCCGCTGCACCCGCAGAACAAGAAGGCCACCAGCAACCCGGCGGCGCGGATCTTCGATTCGGTCTGGGAAACCCTCGGCGAGGCCAAGGACTTCCCGTACGCCGGCACCAGTTACCGGCTCACCGAGCATTTCCACTTCTGGAGCAAGCACTGCAAGTTGAACGCGATTGCCCAGCCTGAGCAGTTCGTGGAAATCGGCGAAGTGCTGGCGAACGAGAAGGGCATTGCTGCCGGTGATCGCGTGCGGGTCAGCTGCAAACGCGGCTTTATCGAAGCGGTGGCGGTGGTGACCAAACGGATCCGGCCGCTGCAGGTCAACGGCCAGGTCGTGCATCAGATCGGCATCCCGCTGCACTGGGGTTTCACCGGCCTGACGCGTCACGGTTACCTGACCAACACCCTGGTGCCGTTCCTCGGCGATGGCAACACTCAGACCCCGGAATCCAAGTCATTCCTGGTCAACGTGGAGAAACTGTAAATGGCCAGCCAAGACATCATTGCCCGCTCGGCCACCACCACTGCGCCGCCGTCGGTAAGGACTCAGCAGGGCGTTGCCAAGCTGATCGACACCACCAAATGCATCGGCTGCAAAGCCTGCCAGGTCGCCTGCTCGGAATGGAACGAGCTGCGCGACGAGGTCGGCCACAACCACGGCACCTACGACAATCCGCAGGATCTGACGGCGGATTCGTGGACGCTGATGCGCTTCACCGAGCACGAAACCGACGCCGGCAACCTCGAATGGCTGATCCGCAAGGACGGCTGCATGCATTGCGCCGAGCCCGGTTGTCTGGCCGCGTGCCCAAGCCCCGGGGCGATCATTCAGCATGCCAACGGCATCGTCGATTTCGATCAGGATCACTGCATCGGTTGCGGCTATTGCATCACCGGTTGCCCGTTCAACATCCCGCGCATTTCGCAGAAGGATCACAAGGCCTACAAATGCACCCTATGTTCCGATCGGGTCGCGGTAGGGCTGGAGCCGGCCTGCGTGAAAACCTGCCCGACCGGCGCGATCGTCTTCGGCACCAAGGAGGACATGAAAGAACACGCCGCTGAACGCATCGTCGACCTGAAGAACCGTGGCTTTGAAAACGCTGGTTTGTACGACCCGGCAGGCGTCGGCGGCACCCACGTGATGTACGTGCTGCACCACGCCGACACGCCAAAAATCTACGCCGGGTTGCCGGATCACCCGGCGATCAGTCCGCTGGTGGGTTTGTGGAAAGGCATCAGCAAACCCCTCGGCCTGCTGGCGATGGGCGCGGCGGTGCTGGCCGGGTTCTTCCACTACGTGCGCATCGGCCCGAATCGCGTCGAGGAGGACGAGCATCCGACGCCGCCCGACACCTCGGTGCATGTGGTCGACCCGGCGGTGCACACCTTCGATCCACGCGGGGAGGAGCGGCCATGAGCAACAAGACGATCCTGCGTTACAGCGCCAACCAGCGCACCAATCACTGGCTGGTGGCGATTCTGTTTTTCATGGCCGGGTTGTCCGGGCTGGCGTTGTTTCATCCGTCGCTGTTCTGGCTGAGTAACCTGTTTGGCGGCGGCACTTGGACGCGAATCCTGCACCCGTACATGGGCATCGCCATGTTCGTGCTGTTCCTCGGCCTGGTGTTCAGCTTCTGGCGCACCAACTTCTTCATTGCCAATGACCGCCAGTGGCTGCGGCGGATCAACCGGGTGATGGTTAACGACGAGGAAAGCGTGCCGCCGGTGGGTAAATACAACGCCGGGCAAAAACTGCTGTTCTGGACTTTACTGCTGTGCATGCTCGCGTTGCTGTTCACCGGGCTGGTGATCTGGCGCGCCTGGTTCAGCGCGTATTTCGGTATCAGCGTGATCCGCTGGGCCATGCTGCTGCATGCGCTGGCCGGGTTCGTGCTGGTGCTGAGCATCATCGTGCACATCTACGCCGGTTTGTGGATCAAGGGTTCGGTCGACGCCATGCTGCATGGCTGGGTCAGCCGGCCGTGGGCGAAGAAACACCATGAACTGTGGTACCGCGAGGTGACCCGCGACGAACAGCCTCGGGACGTGCCCGAGCGACCGCTGACGAAAAAGGGCTGACTTTTGCCAAGCATTCTTGAACCTGGGGAAATCGAGGCGGCGGCCAGTTCGCCGCCGTTTCTGTATCTGCCGCCGCGTGACCTGTTTGCCCTGCGTGCAGAGCGGCTTGAGCGTCTGGCCGAGGGCAATGGGTTGGCGGATTATCTGCGCCTGATGGCCGGGTTGTGCCGGGCGCAGCAGCAGGTCTTCGACGATCCGCCGCTGACCGCGCCGTTTGATGCGCAGCGTTTCGAAGCCTGTCAGCAGCACGGTCTGCCGCCGTTCGCCGCAGACACTTTGGTGCGCGAGGATGCCTGGCAGCCGTGGCTGGATGCTTTGCTGCAGGGCTATGTGCCAGCGGATCAGCCTGCGGTGATCGACGCGCTGGACGCGCTGCGCGCCGCCAGTCCCGGCCAGTTGCGCGCGTGGGCGGTGGCGCTGGTCAGTGGGCAATACTCGCTAGTCCCAGCGGCGCTGGTGCCGTTTCTCGGCGCGGCGCTGCAAACCGCCTGGAGCTACTGGCTGCTGAGCGTGCCGCAGCTGCAACTCAAACCCGGTGACAGCCTCAGCCAATGCCCGGCCTGTGGTTCACCGGCCATGGCCGGGGTGATTCGCCATCGCGGCAAGCACAACGGTTTGCGTTATCTGGTGTGTTCGCTGTGTGCCTGCGAATGGCACGTGGTGCGGGTCAAGTGCGTGTATTGCGAGCAGAGCAAAGGCCTTGAATATCTCAGCGAGGAAGACGACCGCCACAGCGCCGAACAGGCCCCGCTGCGCGCCGAAGTCTGCCCGAGCTGCAACAGCTACCTGAAATTGCTCTATCTGGAAAACGATGCCGAAGCCGAGGCGTTGTCGGCAGATCTCGGCAGTTTGCTGCTGGACATGCGCCTGGCCCAGGACGGCTATCAGCGTCTGGCGCCCAATCTGCTGCTGGCGCCGGGAGACGACTGACCAGAGCAAAATTGTGAGAGGGGGTGTGCTCCCACAGGTCTATGTGCCGAATCACAAAGCCCGGTCAGCCCCGGATTTCTTTGTGAGAGCGAGCCTGCTCGCGATGGCGTCTGGTCAGCGACAACCACACTAACTGACACACCGCATTCGCGAGCAGGCTCGCTCCCACAGGTTTTTGTGGTGACCAACAATGTTCATTCCACCCCGAATCACTGTGGGAGCTGGCTTGTGTGCCGAATCACAAAGCCCGGTCAGCCCCGGATTTCCATGTGGGAGCGAGCTTGCTCGCGAAGGCGTCAGGTCAGCCACCTCCACATTGACTGACACACCGCTTTCGCGAGCAGGCTCGCTCCCACAGGTTTTTTGTGGTGACCAACAATGTTCATTCCACCCCGAATCACTGTGGGAGCTGGCT
>NZ_RCOD01000069.1:0-3754 GCF_004307505.1 Pseudomonas sp. Sample_11 | reverse complement strand
TTTGTGGTGACCAACAATGTTCATTCCACCCCGAATCCCTGTGGGAGCTGGCTTGCCAGCGATTGGTCAGCACATCCACCGCTTTCTTTGACGGACCCACCGCAATCGCTGGGAAGCCAGCCACAGACTTGTGTGCCGGTTACAAAGCCCGGTCCGCCCCGGATTTCTCTGTGGGAGCGAGCCTGCTCGCGAAGGCGTCAGGTCAGCCACCTCCACATTGACTGACACACCGCATTCGCGAGCAAGCTAGCTCCGGCAGTGCGTCTACACTTCTGAAACCCTTTCGGGAGCAAGCTTGCTCCCAAAAGGGATTGTTTCAGTGAAATCAGGAGTGGCTGATGTCTTCCAGCGTTGCCCTGCGGTTGCCGTCCATTGATGGCTTGTTGCGTCACCCGGCGTGCGCGCCGTTGGCCGAGCGTTATGGCCGGGATTCGTTGCTGACGGGCCTGCGTCAGTTGCTCGATGAGTTGCGGCCCGGCGTGTTGAGCGGGCAATTGGCAGCTGTGGAAATCGGCGCCGAAGTGCTCGCCGGCCGCGTCGGCGAACGCTTGGCGCAACAGCAGCGCAGCCAGGTGCGCCGGGTATTCAACCTGACCGGCACGGTGCTGCACACCAATCTCGGCCGCGCCTTGCTGCCCGAGAAAGCCATTGAAGCAGTGCAAATGGCCGCACGCTATCCGCTCAATCTCGAGTTCGATCTGGCCAGCGGCAAGCGCGGTGATCGTGACGATCTGATCGAAGGCCTGATCCGCGAACTGACCGGCGCTGAAGCGGTGACCGTGGTCAACAACAATGCCGCTGCCGTGCTGCTGACCCTCAACAGCCTCGGCGCGCGCAAGGAAGGCATCATCTCGCGTGGTGAGCTGATCGAAATCGGCGGCGCCTTTCGCATCCCCGACATCATGGCCCGCGCCGGCGTGCGCCTGCATGAAGTCGGCACCACCAACCGCACCCATGCCCGGGATTACCAAGCGGCGATCAGTCCGCGCAGCGGGTTGATCATGCGCGTGCATGCCAGCAACTACAGCATCGAAGGCTTCACCGCGCGGGTGGCGACTGCGGAACTGGCCGAGTTGGCACACGCTCATGGCTTGCCGTTGCTGGAAGATCTGGGCAGCGGCAGTCTGCTCGACCTGACGCGCTGGGGCCTGCCGGCGGAACCGACGGTGCGGCAGGCCTTGCTCGATGGCGCCGACATCGTCACCTTCAGCGGCGACAAATTGCTCGGCGGGCCGCAGGCCGGATTGATTGTCGGGCGCAGAGAACTGATCGCGAAGATCAAGAAGAACCCATTGAAGCGTGCGCTGCGGGTCGACAAGTTGACCCTGGCCGCGCTGGAGGCGGTGCTCGGTTTGTACCGCGACCCTGATCGCCTCGTCGAGCGCCTGCCGAGCCTGCGCCTGCTGACCCGGCCGCAAGCGGAGATTCATGCGCAGGCTGTGCGTTTGCAACCGCTGCTCGCCGATGTCTTGGGCGAAGTCTGGCAGGTCAGTGCAATCGAGGCGTTGGGCATGATCGGCAGCGGCAGCCAACCGGTGGCGCGTCTGCCGAGTGCAGCGCTGTGTTGTCGCCCGCAAGTATCCAAGCGCTGGCGCGGGCGCTATCTGCTCAATCTAGAAGCGGCGTTGCGCGGATTGCCGATCCCTGTGCTTGGGCGAATCGGCGACGATGCGCTGTGGCTCGATCTGCGTCAGCTCGACGATGAGCCAGCGTGGCTGGCGCAGTTGCCGCAATTGCAGGTCGACCGGTGATCGTCGGCACGGCGGGGCACATCGACCACGGCAAGACTTCGCTGTTGCAAGCGCTGACCGGACAAACCGGCGACCGCCGCCCTCAGGAGCGCGAACGCGGCATGACCATCGACCTCGGTTATCTCTACGCCGAACTCGCAGCGGGCGCCGGGCTGACCGGCTTCATCGACGTACCCGGCCACGAAAAATTCACCCACAACATGCTCGCTGGTGCGCAGGGCATCGATCTTGTGTTGCTGGTGGTCGCGGCCGACGACGGCGTGATGCCGCAGACCCGCGAGCATCTGGCGATCGTCGAACTGCTCGGCATCCCGCGCGCGCTGGTGGCGATCAGCAAATGCGACCGGGCGGGAGCGGGCAGGGTGGAAGAGGTGCAGCGTCAGGTCCTGGATTTGCTCGCGCCTGGGGCATTTGCTGATGCGCCGATTTTTACCGTGTCGAGTGTGAGCGGGCAGGGCGTCGATGAGTTGCGCGCGGCGTTATTGCGGGCGCACAACGAGGTGCAGGCGCGCAGTTGCGAGGGCGGCTTTCGCCTGGCGATTGATCGGACATTCAGCGTCGCGGGTGCGGGGATTGTGGTCACGGGCACGGCGTTGTCGGGCACGGTTGCGGTGGGCGACAAACTTGTCTTGGGGCCTGCGGGCAAATCGGTGCGCATCCGTGGCCTGCACGCGCAAAACCAGGCCGCTGAACGAGCGTTCGCTGGTCAACGCGTGGCATTGAACCTCAGCGGCGATCGTCTGGAACTGGCGCAGATCCACCGTGGCCAATGGCTGCTGGCCGACTGGCTGCATGCCCCGACCCAGCGCATCGACATCGACTTTCAACTGTTGCCCGGCGAGCGCACCTTCGAACACTTTCACCCGGTGCATCTGCACCTTGGCACCCAGGATGTCATCGCCCGGGTCGCTTTATTGCAAGGCCCGCGCCTGAGCCCCGGCGAGCGCATGTTCGCGCAACTGCTGATCAACGCGCCAGTGCAAGCGGTGAAGGGTGATCGGCTAATCCTGCGCGACTCGAGTGCCCAGCGCACCCTCGGCGGCGGCGTCGTTCTCGACCCGTTCGCCCCGGCCCGCCATCGCCGCAGTTCGGAACGCCTTGCGCAACTGCAAACCCTCGCTCTGAGTGTCAGCCTCGAACAAGCCTTGCCGGCACTGCTCAACCACAGCCCCGGCGGCCTCGACCCGCAACGCCTGGAACGCCAGTTCAATCGCCCGCGCCCGAAGTGGACGCTGGCGGAAAACATCCGCCTGATCGACACCCGCCAAGGCCCGCTGCTGTTCAACGTGCAGCGCTGGGGCCAGTTGAAATTCACCTTGCTCGAACAACTGGCGCGATTCCACGAACAAGAACCCGACCAGATGGGGCCGGACCGCGATCGCCTGCGCCGCTTCAGCGCGCTGGCACTGGAACGCTCGACGTTCATCAGCCTGCTCGACGAACTGCTCAATGCCGGCTCGATTCTCGCTAGCGGCCCCTGGCTGCACCTGCCGGACCATCAGGCGCGCCTGAATGCCGATGACGAAATCCTCTGGCAGCAATTACAGCCGTTGTTCGAACAGGCCGGTTTCGACCCACCGTGGGTGCGCGACGCGGCTAAAATGCTCGGCGAAGACGACGCCAGTGTTCGCCTGTTAATGCGCAAATTGGCACGGCTGGGCCTGATGCACCAGGTGGTGCGCGACCTGTTCATCAGCGACATTGTCTTGCGGCAAATGGCGGCGCTGCTGCTGAAACTCGCCGAAGAAAATCCAGCGATTGAGGTGACAACTTTCCGTGATGCGCTAGGCTTGGGACGCAAACGCTGTATTCAGTATCTGGAATATTTCGACCGACTCGGCCTGACCCGCCGCCTCGGCGAATCCCGCCAGATCCGCCCCGACAACGCGCTGGCCAACGCCTGCGCACCCTGAGTTCAGGAAGACAATCGCGCCCGGTGGCGCGGCCGGGCTTCAAACCCGGTTGGGGACGGCATCCGTTCCCGGGCAGGTTCGACTCCGGCT
>NZ_RCOD01000076.1:15920-28838 GCF_004307505.1 Pseudomonas sp. Sample_11 | reverse complement strand
ACCGCCGCCTGAACCCGAGCAGCCGGTGGAGGACGAGGACGCGGTCAAGCCGCCGCCCAAACCGGTGGAGAAGCCCAAGCCGATCGAAAAACCCAAACCGGTCGAGAAACCCAAACCGGTGAAGAAAGTCGAGCCACCGAAAGCGCCGCCGGCCCCGGCGCAACCGTCCGCACCTGCGGCGCCGACGACACCGAGCGCACCACCGGCACCACCTGCTGCGCCCGCTCCGGTCAAGGAGTCGGCGGCGATTTCCGGCCTGGCCAGCCTTGGCAACCCGCCGCCGGAATACCCGTCTCTGGCGCTGCGGCGCAATTGGGAAGGCACCGTGGTGCTGCGCATTCAGGTGCTGGCCAACGGCCGTGCCGGCAGCGTGACGGTGACCAAGTCCAGCGGCAAGCCGCAACTGGATGAGGCGGCCGTCGCGGCGGTGAAGAACTGGAAGTTCATTCCGGCCAAGCGCGGTGACACGCCGATCGACGGCTTCGCCACCCAGACCATCGATTTCAAATTGCCGCAATGACGGCGCAACCGACTCATTACTGATTAACGCAAGCGAGGTGTAGCCATGAACGATTCACTGTCTTCGATGATTGTCCCCGGTGTGCTCTGGGGCCTGGTGCTGTTTTCCGTGGTCAGTTGGGCGATCCTGCTGGTCAAGTCGGCCCAGTACCTGCGCCAGAAAGCGCAGAACAAACAGTTCACCAAAGCCTTCTGGAGCGCGCCGGACCTGCTCACCGCCGCCGAACACGCCAGCCAGTATCCAGGCTCGCTGGCGCGCATCGCCAGCAGCGGTTTCGAAGCCCTGCTGGTGGAAGAGTCGCCGCGCACCACGCAACAACTGGCGCACACCATCAACCGCTCCGACCGCCTGGAACGCAACCTGCGCCAGCAGATCCAGAAGGAACGCCGCTCGCTGGAAAACGGCCAGGCGATCCTCGCCAGTATCGGCAGCACCGCGCCGTTCATTGGCCTGTTCGGCACCGTGTGGGGAATCATGGAAGCCCTGCAAAGCATTGGCGAAACCGGCTCGGCCAGCCTTGAAGCGGTCGCCGGGCCTATCGGCCACGCGCTGATCGCCACCGGCGTGGGCATCGCCGTCGCCGTGCCGGCAGTGCTGATCTACAACTTCTTCCTGCGTCGGCTGAAACTCGCCTCGGCGGACATGGACGACTTCGCCCACGACTTCGACGCCCTCGCCTCGCGCAGTGCGTTTTCCATCAGCCGCCAGGCCATTGCCAGCAAAAGCACCAACGCCGTGCGGGAGGCCAGCTGATGTCCTTCTCCACTCAAGACAGCGATGAAGTGCTCAGCGAAATGAACGTCACGCCGCTGGTCGACGTCATGCTCGTGCTGCTGGTGGTGTTCATTGTCACCGCGCCGCTGATGACCAACGCGATCAAGGTCAACCTGCCGAAAACCGACGCCGTCGCCCCTGCCGAAAAGAAAGACCCGGTGGTGGTCAGCGTCGATCAGGACGGCAAGTTCTATCTGGCCAAGACCGAACTGGCCCCGGAATCCCTCGAGGCCAGCCTCAGGGAGGTCAAGGCCAAAGACGCCGACGTGCGCGTGCAGTTGCAGGCCGATGCCACCGTCAATTACGGCCAGGTGGCCAAGGCGATGGCATCGATCGAACGCTCCGGCATCAGCAAGATTTCGGTGATGACCACCCACTGAGTGCGGTGCCGGGCGGCTGTTGAAAGCTCCCGCCCGGCACCGCTGAAAAAAGAAATCCCGTCGCACCCGGCCGACCGAAAAAACGCCACGCGTCTTCGGAGGGGATCGGCTTGCTTGAAGAAAGTGGTTTTCCGCGCGCGGTATCACCGGAAGCGGAGCAATGAGCGGCTCACAAGGCCAATTCGATAACGTCTGAAAATCGGAAACAACCATGCTGATGAACACTCCACGCTTCACGCTCAAACCTTTGGTGGCAACGATGTCTCGCCACCGTTTCGTTCCGCTGTATCTGGTGGCCATGGGGATGGGCGCCGGGACCGTGCAAGCGGCCGAGGACGACAACAGCGCCACGCCGGCAGCCGCCGTCGTGGCGGCGCCGACCACGCAACTGCAACGGGTCGAAGTGACCGGTTCGGCGATTCGCCGGGTCGATGCGGAAACGGCGGTGCCGATCACCATCCTCAAGGCTGACGAGCTGCGCAAACAGGGCGTGACCACCACTGCCGAACTGGTCCAGCGCATCACTGGCAGTCAGTCGATCAACAACAGCGCCGGCTCCGTCGGCGCGGCCACTGGCGGTGCGTCGTTTGCCGACATGCGCGGCATCGGCGCGAACAAGACGCTGGTGCTGCTCAACGGTCGACGCCTGGCCAACAATGCCCTGTCGGGGACCAACTCGGCCGGCGGCGCGGTGGACCTGAACATGATCCCGTTTGCCGCCATCGAGCGCGTGGAAGTGCTGCGCGACGGCGCCTCGGCCCTGTACGGCACCGACGCCATCGGCGGTGTGATCAACTTCATCACCAAGAAATCCCTTACCGATGGCGCCCTGACCCTGGGCGGCGAAACGCCGACCCACAGCGGTGGCGGCGCGACCAAGGACATGAGCGCCAGTTGGGGCTACGGCGATCTGGAAGAAGACCGCTTCAACGTCCTCGGCGTGTTCAACTACAACAAGCAGCAGAACCTCGACGCCAACGACCGCTCCTTCGCCACCGACTACGCGCCCGGTCGCGGTCTCGATCAGACTTCCGGCACCGCGTTCCCCGGCAACTACAGCCAGAACGGCAACGCCACCAACCCGTTGGCCAACAGCAATTGCAACGGCCCCAACCTGATCGCCCGCGACGGCTTGTGCCGCTTCAGCACCCGTGAATACATCGATCTGGTGCCACAGACCGAGAAGACCTCGTTCTTCGGCAAGACCACTGCCAAGCTCGGCGATGATCACAACGCCAACCTTGAATATTTCTGGTCGCGCAACAACAACGCCGTCGCCGTCGGCCCGGCGCCACTGACTGGTCTGAGCCTGGATTCCTCCTCGCCCTACTACCCCGGCAACGGCATCACCCCGGCGCCGACCGATTTCGCCCTCGACCCGACGCAGCCAGTCGACGTCAACTGGCGCGAGACTGCCGCCGGCCCGCGTGAATCGAAAGACCAGAACACCAGCCAACGCTTTCTGCTGAGCTTCGACGGCCTGGTCGGGGGTTGGGATTACAACGTCGGCGCCTCGTACAACCAGAACAAAATCGTCTCCAGCGTCACCAGTGGTTATGTCAGCGACCAGGCGATGATTGACGGCCTGGCCAGCGGTCTGCTCAACCCGTTCGGCCCGCAGACCGCTGCCGGCCAGCAGTACATCGACGCCGCCGCGTACCACGGCGCCTACTCCACAGCCGTGGGCCGCGTCGCCGGTTTCGATGGCCGCGTCAGCCGTGAAATCGGCGACTGGTTCGGCGCAGGTCCGTCCGGTCTGGCGCTGGGCGGCGAGTACCGCAAGGAGAAATTCCATCAGGACTTCGAGTCGTTCGCCGGCGACATCCAGAGCCTCGGCATCGATCCGGCCGGCAGCGTCGAGGGCGACCGCAGCGTCAAGGCCGCCTATGCCGAACTCAACGTGCCGGTGCTCGACAGCCTTGAATTGTCCGCCGCTGTGCGCCACGACAAATACAGCGACTTCGGCAGCACCACCAACCCGAAATATTCGTTCCGTTATCAGCCGATCAAAGAGCTGGTGGTGCGTGGTGCCTACAGCGAAGGTTTCCGCGCGCCATCGCTGTACGAGCTGTATTCGCCGCGCAGCATCACGTTCACTCAGGGTTACTACAACGACCCGGTGCTGTGTACCGGCGGTGTGGTGCAACCAGGCGGCAACGGCGGCCGCGATTGCGGTCAGCAGTTCCTCAATCAGATTGGCGGCAACGAAGATCTGGCCCCGGAGAAGGCGCGCAACGTGACGTTGGGCTTCGTCTATCAGCCGATCAGCAACCTCTCGGTGGGTCTGGATTTCTGGTGGATTCACATCTCCAACCAGATCCAGCCATTCCCGGAATCCACGGTGTTCGATCAGGCCGGCTCCTACCCGGACCGCTTCGTGCGCAACGCCGACGGCACGCTCAACTACATCGTCACCGGCAACGCCAACCTCGGCATCGTCGAGACCAACGGTGTCGACGTGTCGCTCGACTATCGCTTCCCGAACACGCCGTACGGTCAGTTTGGTCTCGGCCTGCAAGGCACCTATGTCGACGAGTACGACTTCCAGAGCACCATCAAAGGCCCGTTCACCGACAAGGTCGGCGACTTTCAGGGTGACGGCGTGATCGCGCGCTGGAAGCACAACCTCACCGGCAGCTGGACCTTCGGCGCGGCACGGGCGGCGCTGACCAACCGCTTCACCACCGGTTACAACGACTATGACCGCGACACCCATTCGCGCGTGGCCTCGTATTCGGTGTGGGATCTGTCGGCCGGTTACACCTTCAACAAGGTGCTCGACGTCGATGCCGGGATGAAGAACGTGTTCGACCGCAACCCGCCGTTCTCCAACCAGGCCTACAACTTCCAGAGCGGCTATGACCCGCGCTACACCGACCCGCTGGGCCGGACATTGTTTGCGCGCATGACTTACCACTTCTAACCCCAAATAAAACGCTTCCCTCTGTGGGAGCGAGCCTTTGTGGTGAGGGGATTTATCCCCGATGGGGTGCGAAGCGCCCCCAGGACCTGCCGACGCGGAGCATCAGAAGTAACGCATGCATTGATCTTGCGACTGCTGCGCAGTCGATCGGGGATAAATCCCCTCGCCACAAGGGCTCGCTCCCACCGGGGGGCCGGGTTCCTTCAGGGATTTCAAGGGTGACTTCATGAGTTTTTTGCGCAACATGGCTGGCCTGCTGCTCGGCAGTGCGCTGCTGTGCACTGGCACTTCGGCACTGGCCGGCGGCAGTCACGCGCTGACGGTGTATGGCGAGGCGCCGAAGTATCCGGCCGGCTTCAAGCATTTCGATTTTGTTAACCCCGACGCGCCCAAGGGCGGTTCGCTCAGCCGTGCGTCGATGGAGATCGGTCAGTACAACTACATCACGCCGTATGCCGATCAGGGCATTTCGGTGGTGCAGGTCAATGACTGGGTCTACGCGCCGCTGGCGTTCCGATCGCTGGATGAGCCCTACACGGTTTACGCCTTCGTCGCGCAGCAGATCGAGCGCGATCCCGAAGGTTTGTGGGTGCGCTTCACCCTCAACCCCAAGGCACGCTTTGCCGACGGCACGCCGATCACCGCCGAAGACGTGCGCTACACCTTCAACCTGCTGATGACCAAGGGCAGCCTGAGCTATCGCCAGCAATATGCCGACGTGCAGGACGTGCTGATCGAAGGTCCACGGCAGGTCCGTTTCACCTTCAAGAACAACCTCAATCGCACCCTCGCGCTGGATCTGGCGACGCTGCGCGTGCTGCCCGAGCACTGGTGGAAAACCCGCGACTTCGCCAACGGCGGCGGCTTCGAGCCACCGCTGGGCAGCGGGCCGTACCGGGTGAGCAAGGTCGACGCCGGGCGCAGCATCAGTTTCCAGCGTGACCCGGACTGGTGGGGCAAGGACCTGCCGGTCAGTCGCGGCATGTACAACTTCGACAGCCTGACGGTGAATTTCTACGGCGACACCGACGTCGCCCGCCAGCTGTTGCAGGCCGGCGCGTTCGACTACAACCGCGAGTTTTCTTCCTCGGGTTACGTGGTTGGCTACGACAGCCCGGCCCTGCGCGACGGGCGCTTGCAAAAAGCCATTCTGGCGCCGCACAAACCCACCGCCGCCCAAGGTTTTGTGTTCAACCTGCAAAACCCGATCTTCCAGGACCGCCGCGTGCGCGAGGCGATCAGCCTGCTCTGGGATTTCGAGTGGACCAACAAACAGATGATGCGTGGCTTCTACGTGCGTCAGAACAGCTTCTGGCCCAAGAGTGAAATGGCCGCCAGCGCCCTGCCCGATGCCAAGGAACTGAAGATCCTCGAACCGTTGCGCGGCAAGGTTCCTGACGAGGTGTTCACCACGGTCTATGAAGCGCCGAAAACCGATGGCAGCGGCTACATCCGCGACAAGCAATTGCAAGCGCTGAAACTGCTCGCCGAAGCCGGTTGGACGGCGAAAAACAATCGTCTGGTCAACGCCGCCGGCGAGCCGCTGGAATTCACCTTTCTCGATGGTCAGGGCGGCTTCGATCGCATGCTGCTGCCGTTCAAACGCACCCTCGCGCAGATCGGCATCACGCTCAATCTGCGCCGCATCGATTCAGCGCAATACATCAACCGCCTCAACGCTCGCGACTACGACATGATCGTCTGCGCTTTCCCGCGCAGTGGCGATCCGATCGTCTCGCCGGGCCGCGAGTTGTACAGCCTGTATGGCTCGCAAAGTGCCACGCAAGTCGGCAGCTCGAACGCGATGGTGCTGGCCGATCCAGCGGTCGATCAACTGATTGACGGGCTGGTCCAGGCCAACAGCCGCGAAGCCATGGTGCATTACGCCCGCGCCCTCGACCGGGTGCTGCAATGGGGTTACTACATGATTCCCAACTACTACTCCAAAGGCACGCCGACGGTGTATCAGAACCGCTTCGGCATGCCCGCCGTGCAACCTTCGTATGACGAAGGCCTCAACACCTGGTGGGAAGTCTCGGCCAAGCCGCTGACGACTCAGCAGATGAGCGCTCAGCTTGCGGGAGGCCAGTGACATGCTGCGTTATCTGAGTCGCCGATTACTGCTGATCATCCCCACGCTGTTGTGCATTCTGGTGGTGAATTTTCTTATCGTGCAGGCCGCGCCCGGCGGCCCGGTGGAACAAGCCATCGCCCGCCTGCAAGGCTTTGGCGGGCACAGCATGGGCGGTGGCGGCGAAGTCGCGGCGGTCGGCGGTGCCGGGCGCAGCAGCCGTGGGCTGGACCCGGCGCTGATCGAGGAAATCAAACGCCATTACGGCTTCGACAAACCGCTGCACGAACGCCTGTGGCTGCTGCTGAAAAACTACGCACAACTGGATCTGGGCAACAGCTTCTTTCGCGGCGCCAAGGTCACCGACCTGATCGTGCAGAAGCTGCCAGTGTCGCTGTCGCTGGGTTTGTGGGCGACGCTGATCACCTACCTGATTTCAATCCCGCTGGGCATTCGCAAGGCAATCAAGAACGGCAGCGCCTTCGATGTCTGGAGCAGCACCGCGATCATCGTCGGTTATGCGATGCCAGCGTTTCTCTTCGCCATTCTGTTGATCGTGGTGTTCGCCGGGGGCAGCTACGTCAACTGGTTTCCGGTGCAGGGGCTGGTGTCGGACAACTTCGAAAGCCTCAGCACATTGGGCAAGGTCGGCGACTACCTCTGGCACCTGGTGCTGCCGGTCACGGCGCTGGTGATCGGCGGCTTTGCCACGCTGACGATCCTGACCAAGAACAGCTTTCTCAACGAGATCAGCCGGCAGTACGTGATTACCGCACGAGCCAAGGGCCTGACCGAGAGGCGCGTGCTGTACGGCCACGTGTTTCGCAACGCCATGCTGCTGGTGGTGGCCGGTGTGCCGTCGGCGCTGATCGAAGTGTTTTTCGCCGGCTCCCTGCTGATCGAAACCATCTTCAATCTCGACGGCCTCGGGCGCATGAGCTACGAAGCGGCGGTGTCGCGCGACTATCCGGTGGTGTTCGGCGCGCTGTTTCTGTTCACCCTGTTCGGCCTGCTGATCAAGCTGATCGGCGACCTCTGCTACACCCTGCTCGACCCGCGCATCGATTTCTCGGCGAGGACTGCCTGATGTTCACACTGTCGCCTCTGGGCCAGCGCCGCGTCGCGCAATTCAAGGCCAACCGCCGTGGGCGCTGGTCACTGTGGCTGTTCATCGGCCTGTGCCTGATCTGCCTCGGTGGCGAGTTGATCGCCAATGACAAGCCGCTGGTGATCCGCTACCACGACGCCTTTTACTTTCCGATCCTCAGCGATTACCTGGAAACCGATTTCGGCGGCGAGCTGCCGTTCCAACCGGATTACGCCAGCAGTTACGTACACAAACTGATCGAGGATCAGGGCGGCTGGATGCTGTTTCCGCCGATCCCGTTCAGCTACGACACGGTCAACTACGACCTCACCGAACCGGCGCCCAGCCCGCCGTCATCGAGCAATTGGCTGGGCACCGATGATCAGGCCCGCGATGTTCTGGCGCGGGTGATTTTCGGCACGCGGATCTCAATTCTGTTCGCGCTGATCCTCACCGCCATCAGCGCGTTGATCGGCATTCTCGCCGGGGCCTTGCAGGGCTACTACGGCGGCTGGGTCGACTTGCTCGGGCAGCGCGTTCTGGAAATCTGGTCGGGGCTGCCGGTGCTGTATCTGCTGATCATTCTGTCCGGCTTCGTCTCGCCGAGTTTCTGGTGGCTGCTGGGGATCATGGCGCTGTTTTCCTGGCTGGCGCTGGTCGACGTGGTGCGCGCCGAGTTCCTGCGGGGGCGCAATCTCGAATACGTGAAAGCCGCGCGAGCGCTGGGCCTGACCGACAGCGAACTGATGCGCCGGCACATTCTGCCCAACGCCATGACCTCCACCCTCACCTACCTGCCGTTCATTCTCACCGGCGCCATCGCCACTCTGACCGCGCTGGATTTCCTCGGCTTCGGCATGCCCGCCGGCACCGCATCGCTGGGTGAACTGATCGGCCAGGCCAAACGCAATCTGCAGGCACCGTGGCTGGGGCTGACGGCGTTTTTTGCCCTGGCGCTGATCCTGTCTTTGTTGGTTTTCATCGGTGAAGCGTGCCGAGATGCCTTTGATCCGAGGAGCTGACATGCAAGACCATTTAATCGAGATCCGCGACCTGCGCGTCGCCTTCGCAGGGCAAGAAGTGGTGCACGGTGTGAACCTGGATATTCGCCGTGGCGAATGTCTGGCGCTGGTCGGCGAGTCCGGCTCGGGCAAGTCGGTGACGGCGCATTCGATTCTGCGTTTGTTGCCGGGCAAGAACGTCAGCAGCAGCGGCGCGATTCGCTATAACGGCGTGGATTTGCTACATGCCAGCGAACAACAGATGCGCGGTTTGCGCGGCAATCGCATTGCGATGATTTTCCAGGAGCCGATGACTTCGCTGAACCCGCTGCACACGGTGGAAAAACAGATCAGCGAAGTGCTGGAAATCCACAAGGGCCTCAAGGGCCGCGCCGCCCGCGCGCGGACGCTGGAGCTGCTGGAACTGGTGGGTATTCGCCAGCCGTCGCAGCGCTTGAAAGCCTATCCGCATCAGCTTTCCGGTGGTCAGCGGCAACGGGTGATGATCGCCATGGCGCTGGCCAACGAGCCTGAACTGTTGATTGCCGATGAGCCGACCACGGCGCTGGACGTAACCGTACAGCAGAAGATTCTTGAGCTGCTGATCGAGTTGCAGCAGCGCCTCGGCATGTCGCTGTTGCTGATCAGCCATGACCTCAATCTGGTGCGCCGAATCGCTCAGCGCGTGTGCGTAATGCGTCAGGGCGAGATCGTTGAACAGGCCGATTGCGAGACGCTGTTCCAGGCGCCGCAACATCCTTACAGCCGCTTGTTGATCGAGGCTGAACCGAGCGGCGCGCCAGTGCCCAGTGAGTACGAGCACAACCTGCTGGAAGTCGATGATTTGAAGGTGTGGTTTCCGCTGCCGAAAAAACTCTTCAGCCGTCAGCAGGATTACATCAAAGCGGTGGACGGGGTCAGTTTCACCCTGCAACGCGGCAAGACGTTGGGCATCGTCGGCGAGTCGGGTTCGGGCAAGTCGACGCTGGGCCAGGCGATCCTGCGACTGGTCGAATCAGAGGGCAATATCCGTTTCGGCAACAAGCAGTTGAGCCTGCTCAATCAGCGCCTGATGCGCCCGCTGCGCCGGCAGATTCAGGTGGTGTTTCAAGACCCGTTCGGCAGCCTCAGCCCGCGCATGTCGGTGCAGCAGATCATTGCCGAAGGCTTGCTGACCCACGGCATCGGCAGCGAGGCCGAGCGCGAGGCAGCGGTGATTCGCGTGCTGGAGGAAGTCGGCCTCGACCCGCAAAGCCGCCATCGTTACCCCCACCAGTTTTCCGGCGGCCAGCGCCAGCGCATCTCCATCGCCCGCGCACTGGTGCTGGAACCGGCGCTGATCCTGCTCGACGAACCGACGTCGGCGCTGGATCGCACGGTGCAGAAGCAAGTGGTGGAGTTGTTGCGCCAGTTGCAGATCAGGCATGGGCTGACCTATCTGTTCATCAGCCATGATCTGGCGGTGGTGCATGCGCTGGCGCATGACTTGATGGTGATCAAGGATGGCAAGGTGGTTGAACAAGGTTCGTCGCGGGAGATTTTCGCTGCGCCGAAACATCCGTATACCCAGGAACTCCTGAAAGCCTCGGGCCTCAAGCCTGATGAAGGACCCTGTGGGAGCTGGCTTGCCAGCGATGGCGGTGTATCAGAAAAATCGATGTCTGCTGACACGACGCCATCGCTGGCAAGCCAGCTCCCACAGGTATAGAGGTGATCCAAAAATATTTTTCCGGCACTGCATCCAATCGCCTCCGCCACGGGTAGTCCCTGTAACAGCCCACTCTGGTGCTGTCAGCGCCCTACCCTTTTCGGAGAATCATCGGATGAACATCACCCAGCTGATTGGCTTCACCGGTTTGCTCGCCTTCACCGCGACCACCTTCGCCCAGAGCAGTTATCCCGACGCGATCAAAGTGCCGGACGGGCACAAGATTGCCCTGGAAACCACCGGGGTTGGCGAGATCACCTACGAATGCCGCGACAAACCCAATATGGCCGGGCAGACCGAGTGGACCTTTGTCGGCCCGAAAGCGGTGCTCAATGATCGCAGCGGCAAACAGGTCGGCACCTATTTCGGCCCGCCAGCGACGTGGCAAGCCAAGGACGGTTCGAAAGTCACCGGCACACAACTCGCCGTGGCACCGTCGAGCCCGGGCAACCTGCCCTATCAACTGGTCAAGGCCAATCCGGCCGAGGGCAAAGGTGCGATGACCGGGGTCAGCTACATCCAGCGTGTTGCGCTCAAAGGCGGCGTCGCGCCGGGCAGTGAGTGCACCATGGCGAACAAGGGCAAGCAGGAAGTGGTGAAGTACCAGGCGGATTATATTTTCTGGGCGGCTAACTGATATTCGGAAGCAGTGCACAATCCTGTGGGAGCGAGCTTGCTCGCGAAGACGGAGTGTCAGTCGCCTTTTTACTTTCTGACCCACCGCATTCGCGAGCAAGCTCGCTCCCACTGGGAACAATGCGTCTGGATGTTTGGGAAATGTGAGCTAGATTGCACCCCATGCCTTTACCCGAATCCGTTTTCGATTACGAAGCCCGCCTCGCCGCCTGTGCCCGGGGCGAGCGCGCGGCTTTGCGCGATTTGTATGTGCAGGAAGGCCCGCGCCTGCTCGGCGTGGCCAAGCGGCTGGTGCGCGATACGGCGCTGGCGGAGGATATCGTGCATGAGGCGTTCATCAAGATCTGGCAAGGCGCGGCCGGGTTCGACCCGGCGCGCGGTTCGGCGCGGGGCTGGATGTTCAGCGTGACCCGGCACCTGGCGTTGAATCAGCTGCGCAAGCAAAGTCGGGAAACGCCGTTCAGCGAAGAACATGAGGCAGCGGCGCCTGATGAGGCGGTCGATGTTCACTCGGCACGCATTCATCGCTGCCTCGAACAACTGGAACCGCAGCGGCGCAGCTGCATCCTCCATGCCTACGTCGACGGTTACAGCCACGCGCAGATTTCCGCGCGCCTCGACACGCCGCTGGGCACGGTCAAAGCGTGGATCAAGCGCAGCCTCAATGCTTTGCGGGAGTGCATGGGATGACCGGCGAATCAGCGCAGGAACGGGATGAACTGGCCGGCGAATACGTGCTCGGCACCTTGTCGTTCGAGCAGCGCATCGAGGTGCAACGGCGCCTGCCGAACGATCCCGAACTGCGTGCAGCGGTGGATGCCTGGGAGCGGCGCCTGCTGGAGCTGACCGATCTGGCCGAACCTCAGCAACCCTCGGCGCAGTTATGGCCTCGTATCGAACGCAGTCTCGAACGGCTGACGGTGAAGAAACCGCTAACCTCGTGGTGGAATCTGCTGCCGCTGTGGCGCGGCTTGAGCGCGGCCGGGCTGGCGGCGACATTGATCCTCGGCACGATGCTGCTGACGCAGACTGCGCCGAAACCGAGTTATCTGGTGGTGCTGGTCGCGCCGCAGGACAAGGCGCCGGGCTGGGTGATTCAGGCGAGCAATGCGCGGGAGATCCAGTTGATCCCGCTGGGCGTGGTCGAGGTGCCGGCGGACAAGGCGCTGGAGTTCTGGACCAAGGCTGACGGCTGGTCGGGGCCGGTGTCGTTGGGCTTGGTCAAGCCGGGGCAGGCGTTGTCGGTGCCACTGGACAAACTGCCGCCGTTGCAGCCGAACCAGCTGTTTGAGCTGACCCTGGAAGGAGCCAACGGCTCGCCGATCGGCAAACCGACCGGGCCGATTCAGGCGATTGGGCGTGCGGTGAAAGTGCTCTGAGGCTCTGCTACGCGGTTGTCCGCAACCATCATCGACGTCGATGTTCACCATCACGGCAATGAAGTTCTCATAAAAAATTCCGGGCGTAACATCAGCTCCATACCAACCAATAACACCCCGGAGCACACCATCATGAAACGCCAGACTCTTCTCAGCATCGCTTTCTCGGTTTTCGCAGTTAACGCTTTCGCCGCCACCCCGGCGCACACCATGATCGCCGAAGGCGGTTCGGACAAGCTGATCGAAAGCCGTCTGGCTGAAGGCGGTTCGGATCGTCTGATCGAACGCCGTGTTGCTGAAGGCGGCTCGGATCGTCTGATCGAGCGCCGTGTTGCTGAAGGTGGTTCGGATCGTCTGATCGAACGCCGTGTTGCTGAAGGTGGCTCGGATCGTCTGATCGAACGCCGTGTTGCTGAAGGCGGCTCGGATCGTCTGATCG
>NZ_RCOD01000076.1:0-15910 GCF_004307505.1 Pseudomonas sp. Sample_11 | reverse complement strand
TCGGATCGTCTGATCGAACGCCGTGTTGCTGAAGGCGGCTCGGATCGTCTGATCGAACGCCGCGTTGCCGAAGGTGGCTCGGATCGTCTGATCGAACGCCGTGTTGCTGAAGGTGGTTCGGATCGTCTGATCGAACGCCGTGTTGCCGAAGGTGGCTCGGATCGTCTGATCGAACGCCGCGTTGCCGAAGGTGGTTCGGATCGCCTGATCGAACGCCGTGTTGCCTGATGCATGACTGCAAGCGCAACACCGCAGCGAAACCCGGCTCCCGCAGCCGGGTTTTTTATGTCTGCGTGTTTTATCCGGCCTTGGCCATGCAGCGCTTGTAACGCTCGTCCACGCGCTTGGCGAACCAGGCTGTGGTGAGTTTGCGGGTGATCTTCGGACTCTGCAGCACAATCCCCGGCAATACCGCGCGCGGTAACGCCTTGCCTTCGGCCCGCTCCGCCAGTTCGAACACGCGCTGATAGAGTTTGGTCTCTTCGAATTCCAGGGTTTTGCCTTTCTCCAATTGATCGCGAATCGTCGGGTTGCGCATGCCCAGCGACTTGCCGAGGGTGCGCACCGCCAGTTCGGTACTGCCGGGCATGATCGAGTCGTAGCGAATCAGGTCGCCGTCCAGGGTCAGCGGGATGCCGGAAGCGCGGCTGACCGCATTCTGAAACGCGGCATTGCGACTGGCGTACCAGCCGGCGTTGAAATCGGCGAAACGATACAACGGCTCACGGTAACTCACCGGATAACCGAGCAAATGGGCGATGCCGAAATACATGCCGCCGCGCCGGCTGAACACTTCACGACGAATCGTGCCGTCCACCGGGTACGGGTAATCCTTGGCGTGCTCCTCGGCGAATTCGATGCTGACCTGCATCGGCCCGCCGGTGTGCACCGGGTTGAAGCCACCGAACAGCGTACGGCCCATCGGCACCATGCCGATGAAGTCGTCGAAAATCGCGCTCAGCTCTTTTTCACTGCGCGCCGCATTCAGACGTTCGCTGTAGCTCTTGCCGTTGGGCGAGCGCACTTGCAGAGCGCCGCTGACCAGCAGGCTGGGGATGTGCACCTTGGCGGCGCGGCGGTCGATTTCGTCGCGGGCGATCTTGCCCAGCCCGGGCACCGTCGGGTCAGCCTGGAAAGTCGATTCCTGCTCGGCCACGGCCAGTACCGAACACAGATTCTGCGTGGTGGTGTTGATGCCCTGTGCGGCGAACGCGGCGTAGATGTCCGTGGCCCAGCCCTGACGGTCGGCAGTTTTTGCCGGCAACAGCCGAACGATTTCCGCCTTCACTTCAGCCGGCGGACGCGGCGCCGGTTCGTTGCTGCGCTGGCTGGCGCAACCGGCGAGCAGCAGCACGGCGCCGAGAGTAATGAGTAATCGCATGTTGCTCCATCCAATCAAATTAGCCACAACACCATACACAACCCCCGTAGGAGCTGCCGCAGGCTGCGATCTTTTGATCTTGCTTTTTGCAGATCAGATCAAGATCAAGCTCAAAAGATCGCAGCCTTCGGCAGCTCCTACACGCTGATGACAAACTGATTGCAAAACGTTACTGCGAAACCCTATCATTCGCGCCTGGAGTCGCATTAGCGCAAGGAGTTCCGCGCCGCCCTTATTTTTCTTTGGCCGTTCGCCTCCAGGTATCCGACATGCCCGCTTCAGCTCGACTCGGCGCTCCATTTCGCCCGACTTTGCTTGCCCTGCTGTGCTCCCTGACCGTCACCGCTCACGCTGCTGAACAAAACAGCAAAGCGCTGGTGCTCGACGACGTCAACGTCAATGCCCAGGCGCCTGCGCCCAACGCCCTGCCCCCGGTCTACGCTGGCGGTCAGGTCGCGCGCGGCGGCCAGTTGGGCGTGCTCGGCAATCAGGACATGATGGATGTGCCCTTCAGCGCAGCGTCCTACACCGAGCAATTGATCCAGGATCAGCAGGCGGAAAACGTCGCCGACGTGCTGCTCAACGATTCCTCTGTACGCCAGGCCTCGGGCTTCTCCAACCAGGCGCAGGTCTTCATGATTCGCGGCCTGCCGCTCAATGGCGATGATATTTCCTATAACGGCCTGTACGGCGTATTGCCCCGGCAGATCATTTCCACCGATGCGCTGGAGCGCGTGGAAGTGTTCAAAGGCCCCAACGCTTTCATCAACGGCGTAACCCCGACCGGTTCCGGCATCGGCGGCGGCGTCAACCTGCAACCCAAACGCGCCGGCGACGTGCCGCTGCGCCGTTACACCACCGACATCAACAGCGAAGGCCGCATCGGTCATCACTTCGATATCGGCCAGCGTTTCGGTGAAGACAACCGCTTCGGCGCGCGGGTCAACCTGTCGCAGCGCGAAGGCGACACCGGCATCGATCACGAGAACCAGCGCTCGAAACTGTTCGCCATCGGCCTGGATTATCGCGGCGATGCGCTGCGGGTGTCCGGCGACTTTGCCTATCAGAAGGAACGCGTCAACGGCGGCCGCAGCTCGGTCAACCTCGGCACCGCCACGCACATCCCGGACGCGCCATCGGCGGACACCAACTACGCGCCGAAATGGGGTTACACCGACATCGAAGACACCTTCGGCATGCTCCGCGCCGAGTACGACCTCAACGACAACTGGACCGCTTATGCCGCCGGTGGTGCCAAGCACACCCGTGAAGTCGGCCGGTACAACTCGACCACGCTGGTCGGCAACAGCGGCGCGTCGTTCACCACTGGCTCGTTCGTCCCGCATGACGAGGACAACACCAGCGTCATGGCCGGCCTCAACGGCAAATTCAACACCGGCCCGGTCAGCCACAAGCTGAATTTCGGCCTGACCGGGATCTGGGCCGAGCAGCGCAGTGCTTATGACTTCGACCTGACCCGCTACTCGAACAACATCTATCACCCGATCACTACCCCAGCGCCGGTCGGCAACTTCGCCGGTGGCGATCTCAACGATCCAGGCATCGTTGGCAAGACCTTCAACCGCAGTGTGGCGATTTCCGACACCCTCGGGTTCTTCGATGATCGCCTGCTGGTCACCGCCGGTCTGCGTCGTCAGCAACTGGTGGTGCAGGGTTACAGCTACGCCAGCTACGGCAGCGGCCCGCGCTCGTCGAGCTACGACGAATCGATCACCACGCCGGTGTACGGCATCGTGTTCAAGCCGTGGGAGCATGTGTCGTTCTACGCCAACCATATCGAAGGCCTGGCCCAAGGGCCGACTTCGCCGACCAGCTCCGGCGGTTTCCGCGTCACCAACGGCAACGAAGTGTACGCACCGAAGCGCTCCAAGCAGACCGAACTGGGCGTGAAAGTCGACATGGGCACCTACGGTGCGAGCCTGGGCGTTTATCGCATCGAACAGCCGAGCGACGGCTACTGCGAAATCAACAGCGCCACCACCTGCACCTACGTCCGCGAAGGCGAGCAGATCAACAAAGGCGTGGAGATGAACGTGTTCGGCGAGCCGATCGACGGCCTGCGCCTGATCAGCGGCCTGACGCTGATGGACACTGAACTGAAAAACACCCTCAACGGCGCCAACGACGGCAACCGCGCCATCGGCGTACCGACCTTCCAGTTCAACGCTGGCGTGGATTGGGACGTGCCGGGCCTGCAAGGCGTTGCGCTGAACGCGCGGATGCTGCGCACCGGCGGGCAATACGCCGACGCGGCGAACAACCTCAGCCTGCCGACCTGGAACCGCTTCGACGCGGGCGCGCGTTATGCGTTCAAGGTGTCGGAGAAGGACGTGACCGTGCGGTTCGGCGTCGAGAACGTGGCGAACAAGAAGTACTGGGAATCGGCACAGGGCGGCTACCTGACCCAGGGCGAACCGCGAGTGGCGAAGTTGTCGGGGACGATCGACTTCTAAGCGTGATTGCGTCGTAAAAAAGGCCCCGCAGCTTCATTGTTGCGGGGCCTTTTTGGTTTTTTTGGTGCTTGACCGGACGCTTCGCGAGCAGGCTCGCTCCCACACTGGAATGCGTTCCCTGTGGGAGCGAGCCTGCTCGCGAAGAGGTCGGAACTGGCGACCTGATCCATACTTGCTGCACAGCCACAGGAGGACAGCCCCATGAACCGCAGCGACGTGCTGATCATCGGCGCCGGCCCGACCGGTCTGGTCCTGGCGCTGTGGCTGAGCAAACTCGGCGTGCGCGTGCGCATCATCGACAAGACCTCGGCGCCAGGTTCCACTTCCCGCGCTCTGGCCGTGCAGGCACGCACCGTCGAGCTGTATCGCCAACTCGATCTGGCCGACACCATTGTGCGTCGCGGCCATCAGGTCGCGGCGGCGAATTTCTGGGTCAACGGCAAACCGGTCGCGCACTTGCCGCTCAAGCGCATCGGCGAAGGCTTGACGCCCTACGCGTTCGTCGAGATTTTCCCGCAGGACGAGCACGAACGGCTGTTGCTCGAGCGCCTCGAAGATTACGGCGTCAGTGTCGAGCGCAATACCGCACTGGACAGCTTCGAGGAAACTGGCGACACCCTCACCGCCCACCTGCGCCTGCCCGATGGCCGGCAGGAAGTCTGTCAGGCCTGCTATCTGGCCGGTTGCGACGGCGCCCGTTCGGTGGTGCGCAAAGCCCTCGACACCGACTTCCCCGGCGGCACCTATCAGCAGATTTTCTACGTCGCCGATATCACGGCCAGCGGCCCGGCGCTGAATGGCGAGTTGCATCTGGACCTGGACCAAGCGGATTTTCTCGCGGTGTTTCCACTGGCCGGCGAAGGCCGCGCGCGGCTGATCGGCACGGTGCGTGACGAACGCGCCGAGCGTGCCGACACCCTGCAATTTGCCGACGTCAGCAGCCGCGCCATCGAGCAGCTGAAAGTGCATATCGAAGACGTGCACTGGTTCTCCACTTACCGCGTGCATCACCGGGTGGCCGAGCACTTTCGCAGCGGCCGGGCGTTTCTGCTCGGGGATGCCGCCCATGTGCACAGCCCCGCCGGTGGGCAGGGCATGAACACCGGCATCGGCGATGCGATCAATCTGGCGTGGAAACTCGCTGCCGTGCTCAGTGGTGGCGCCGAGCCGAGGCTGCTCGACACCTACGAATCCGAGCGCATCGCCCTCGCTCGCCGACTGGTCTCCACCACCGACAAGGTCTTCAGTTTCGTCACCGCGCAGGGTCGCATGGCCGATCTGCTACGGATGCGTGTGGCGCCGTTTCTGCTGCCGAAAATGGCCGGGGTCGAAGCCAGCCGCGAATTCCTGTTTCGCACGGTCTCGCAAGTCACCCTCAACTATCGCGGCATGCCACTGAGCCAGGGTGAAGCCGGCCACGTGCACGGCGGCGACCGCTTGCCGTGGGCGCATGATGGCGAAGGAGATAATTTCGAGCCGCTACGGCAGCCGTGCTGGCAGGTGCATGTGTACGGCGACACCAGCGACGAGATGATCGCCTGGTGCGCCGAACACCACTTGCCGCTGCACGTCTTCGACTGGCGCCCGGCGTTTGAAACGGCGGGATTGGGGCGCAACGGATTTTATCTGTTGCGGCCGGATACCTATGTGGCGATTGCCGACAACAGTGCCGATCCGAAGGTGATCGAACGCTACTTCCGCGATC
This sequence comes from Pseudomonas sp. Sample_11, assembly GCF_004307505.1. Lineage (NCBI taxonomy): Bacteria > Pseudomonadati > Pseudomonadota > Gammaproteobacteria > Pseudomonadales > Pseudomonadaceae > Pseudomonas > Pseudomonas sp. Sample_11. Next base: position 10,350 of record NZ_RCOD01000076.1, on the reverse strand, counting down.
ACGGTATCCGGCCTTTTCAGTGACCTTCACACCTCATTGGCCAGCCATTCGTCGGAAAGACCTGAACACCTGTCAACTCTGACAGTAGACGCATTGCGCAGCGCCACCTCTAATCATTGCTCACCGTTTTCAAGGAGCAATCAAGATGGAACTGTCCACCGCAGACCAAGTGCAAGACATAGAGGTCACTGGAACATTAAACGCACTGTTCGAAGTCGCCGACCACCAACCTTTAAATGCTGCTTTGATCGAGTTGCGTTCAACCCAGCGGGTAAAATATGAGTTCCGAGGGAGAACGGAGGCCAACGACAGGTCTTTTATATTTCAAATTTTCAGAGATCTGGAAGATGGAACATATGAAATACCTTCGACCTACTACCAGTACGCCGCAGTGTACTTTGCAAATCATGCAGGTTGGACGTACGCATCGCCCAATCAATCAATTTTGCATCTAACGATTTCTGAAAATAAAACTCGTTTCAGTGGAAAAATCAAAGCTGATTTCGATCCAATCGAACACAAAATTGGTGCTCCAACGCTGCATGTCACTGCGTCGCTAGGTGTCAAACTCAGCAAAGCTCTTTTCTGATAAAAATCGAGTCATGGAGACGATCGCAACCTGACGCCTCTGCCTACAAGGAGCAACCATTCCATACAGGCAATGCTGCAAGTTGCGATTCCTTTCTCAGATCCCCGCCAACGCCAGATCCATCGCAAAGTAAGTGAAGATCAGATCCGCCCCGGCACGCTTGATTGCGCCAAGACTTTCGCGGACCACGCGATCTTCATCGATCGCACCGGCCTGGGCGCCGAACTTGATCATCGCGTACTCGCCGCTGACCTGATACGCCGCCAGTGGCAGGTTCGAGGCCTGGCGGATGTCGCGGATGATGTCGAGGTAGGCGCCGGCCGGTTTGACCATCAGCGCATCGGCACCTTCCTGCTCGTCGAGCAGCGATTCGCGCAGGGCTTCGCGGCGGTTCATCGGGTTCATCTGATAGCTTTTGCGGTCGCCCTTTAGCGCGCTGCCGCCAGCCTCGCGGAACGGACCGTACAGCGCCGAGGCGAATTTGGTCGAATAAGCCATGATCGGAATCTGCGTGAAGCCGGCGGCGTCGAGCGCCTGGCGAATCGCGCGCACCTGGCCGTCCATTGCTGCCGACGGTGCGATTACGTCAGCCCCGGCGCGGGCGGCGGCCACGGCTTGCTTGCCGAGATTGATCAGAGTCTGGTCGTTGTCGACTTCGTGGTTGTGCATCACGCCGCAATGGCCGTGATCGGTGTACTCGCAGAAGCAGGTGTCGGACATCACGATCATTTCCGGCACGGCGTCCTTGGCAATGCGCGACATGCGCGAGACCAGACCGTCTTCGCGCCAGGTGTCACTACCGTTGGCATCGAGATGATGGGACACGCCAAAAGTCATCACCGACTTGATGCCGGCACGGGCATAGCGCTCGATTTCGCTGGCCAGTTTGCGCTCGGGAATGCGCTGCACGCCGGGCATGCTGGTGATTGGCACGAAGTCGTCGATGTCTTCCTCGACGAAGATCGGCAGGACCAGGTCGTTCAGGCTAAACTCGGTTTCCTGGAACAGACTGCGCAGGCTCGCATTGCGGCGCAGACGGCGGGGACGTGCTTCGGGGAACTGACTGGACATGGGGCCTTTCCTGAAAACAGCGGATGAGACGAAAGTCGTAGGGGGCGAAGCTTATGCCTTGCGGCGGGTGCGGGACAAACCTGGATCAATCAAGAGAGCGTTACCGCAGGTGCAATAATCCCTGTAGGAGCTGCCGAAGGCTCGGGCCGCGATCGGACGATCTCTTGATCTTGTTTTTTAGGATCAAAGTCAAAAGATCGCAGCCTTCGGCAGCTCCTACAGGGGGAACGCGGTGAGTCAGGAAGGAATGGTCAGGCCACGAATGACCGCCGGGCGCGCGAGAAACCGCTCCAGCACCCGTGTGACATTGGGGAAATTCTGAATCCCGACCAGATCCCCGGCCTCATAGAAGCCAAGCAGATTGCGCACCCACGGGAACGTGGCGATGTCGGCGATGGTGTAGCGCTCGCCCATGATCCAGTCGCGGCCTTCGAGGCGGGTGTTGAGTACGTTCAGCAGGCGTTTGCTCTCTTCGACATAACGATCACGCGGGCGCTTGTCCTCGTAATCCTTGCCGGCGAATTTGTTGAAGAAGCCGAGCTGGCCGAACATCGGGCCAACGCCGCCCATCTGCCACATCAGCCACTGGATGGTCTCGTAGCGCAGCGCGCCTTCCTGAGCGAGCAACTGGCCGCTCTTGTCGGCGAGATAAATCAGGATCGCGCCGGATTCGAACAGCGGCAGCGGTTTATCTTCCGGGCCATGCGGGTCGAGGATCGCCGGGATCTTGTTGTTCGGATTCAGCGAGAGAAATTCCGCCGAAGTCTGGTCGTTGGTGTCGAAACCGACGCGGTGCGGCTCGTAGGGCAAGCCGATCTCTTCGAGCATGATCGACACTTTGACGCCGTTGGGGGTCGGCAGGGAGTAGAGCTGAATCCAGTCCGGGTACTGCGCCGGCCATTTCTGAGTAATCGGGAATGCAGACAGATCGGTCATTGGAAGCATCCAGTCACAAATTGAAAACCGATCATAAAGTAGGCCTGCCGCTGCGCCTACACGAACCGTAACATCCTGTCGCTAACCTGCCTGCATGCCCGCAAAGGTTGCCGCTAGAGTGCTGCGCACTGGCCTGGAACGAACCAAACGGCGTTACAGGACTCTGAGTTATGCCTTTCTCGCAGAGGAAGCTGTTCATGACAGGGAAACACCCGGTGCTGGGAGCCCGCGGTGCCAAGGTTTGTCAGCCTTAACCGATTTGCTGAAGAACCTTCAAATTGATGACGAATCTGATGAGTTTCGCCAAACGCTTCAAACATCGCGCGTACGTGGCCCTGCCCTCCCTGCTGGCAGTCAGCGCGCTGTTTCTGTCCCTCGAATCCAGCGAAAGCCGCGCACAACCAGCGGACGGCACGCAGACGCTGGTGTTCCTGCGCCACGCGGAAAAGCCCGAAGGCGGCCTCGGCCAGCTCAACTGCCAGGGCCTGAACCGCGCCATCGACCTGTCGACGCTGCTGCCGGAAAAATTCGGCAAGGCCGACTACGTGTTCGCCGCCAACCCGACGCGCAACGTCGAGGAAGGCGAGCTGGATAATTCCTACAGCTACATTCGTCCGCTGATGACCATCAGCCCGGCCGCGATCAAGCTCGGCCTGCCGGTGAACATCGAGTTCTCCGCCAACGACACCAGCGATCTGGCCCGCGAGCTGCTGGACGAGAAGTACCACGACTCGACGATCTATACCGCCTGGTCCCACGGTTATCTGCCGGATCTGATCAACAAGGTCGCTGGCAACGCAGTGGGCGAGCGGCAGAAGATCACCGATGACTGGGCCGGCGATGACTTCGACTCGCTGTATGTACTGACCCTGAAGTGGCACAACGGCAAGGCGAGTTTGCAGAGCCATGTCTACAAACAGGGGCTGGATAATGGCAAGGACACTTGCCCGACCTGAGTTATGTTTTGCCTGACCCGGCCCTATCGCGGGCAAGCCCGCTCCCACAGGTATGAGGGTGTGTATGAATTACCTGTACACCCACAATACCTGTGGGAGCGGGCTTGCCCGCGATGGGGCCAGCGATAATGCCTTCAATCCCTCTGGCTCACCCTCGCACGCAAATACTCGATCACCGCCCCCCGCTCTCCGGCAAACTCGATCCGCCCGCCCTTCTTCTCGCGCTGGAACACATACATCGGGTCGTAATACTCACGCAGCAAACCCTCGATCCAGCCGCGATGCAGGTCCACCGCGCCGCTGCGGCCCTGCTCGGCCAGCGCCTGTTCCATCAATGCCAGCATCCGCGAATGGCGCTCACCGCCGAGGCGTTTCTGTACGTTGTTGAGGCTTTCCAGCAGACGTTCGGAAAACAAGGCAAAACCGTTTTCGCCGTGCAGCGAAGCAAACTCCGCCGACAGATCGATGACGTAATCACGCAGGATCCGCTCGACACGATCCTCGAAACGATCCTCCAGCCAGACCATCGGGTATTGCTGCATGCCCTGATACAGCGGCAACGGCAAGGCGCAACTGCCGACCACACGGCTCTCGTCTTCGAGCACAAACTGCTCGATCCCGGCATCGCGCTTCTTCATGAAGTCGATGGCCAGGCGATTCTCGAAATCGATGTTTGACGGCTGCCCGGTGGCACGCTTGCCGAAACTGGAGCCGCGATGGTTGGCGTGGCCTTCCAGATCCACACCGTTGCGCAACTGCACCAGCACTTCGGTCTTGCCGGTGCCGGTCATGCCGCCGAGCAAAACGAAATCACACTGCGCGATGGCCTGCTCAAGGGTGTCGATCAAAAAACTGCGCATCGCCTTGTAGCCGCCGCCGACGCGCGGATAGTCGATGCCCGCCTCGTCGCGCAGCCACTGCTGGGTGATCTGCGAGCGCAACCCACCGCGAAAACAGTACAGATAACCATCGGGATGAGCCCGGGCGAAGTCGGCCCAGGCCTGGATGCGCTCGGCCTTGACCGAGCCGGACACCAGTTGGTGGCCCAGCTCGATCGCCGCCTGCTGGCCATGCTGCTTGTAGCAAGTGCCGATCTTCTGCCGCTCCAGATCATTCATCAGCGGCAGATTGACCACGCCGGGGAACGCGCCTTTGTGAAACTCGACCGGCGCGCGGGCATCCATCATAGGCCGGTCGTTGAGGAAAATATCGCGGTAGTCGGTGCAGTCGCGGAGCATCAGATCACCTCGACCGCGTTCGTCTGTCGCTCAACCAGTTCGCCGATCGGCGCAAGGTTCAGGCCCAGTTCGGCGGCAACGCCGAGGAACTCGTCATTGCCTTCAGGCGTGACCGCAATCAGCAGACCGCCGCTGGTCTGCGGATCGCACAGCACGCGTTTGTGCAGTTCCTGCACGCGGCCAACCTTGCTCGAATAGCTGTCGAAGTTGCGCAGCGTACCGCCCGGCACGCAGCCCTGATCGAGGTAGTACTCGACGCTGTCCAGACGCGGCACGCGGTCGTAGGCGATGCGCGCGGTCAACTGGCTGCCATCGGCCATTTCCACCAGATGCCCGAGCAGGCCGAAACCGGTGACGTCAGTCATCGCGGTGACGCCGGCGAGTTTGCCGAAACGGCTGCCAGGCTTGTTCAGGGTGCACATCCAGTCGCGGGCGACACCGACGTCGGCGGCGCGCAACTTGCCCTTCTTTTCGGCGGTGGTGAGGATGCCGATGCCCAACGGTTTGGTCAGGTACAACAGGCAACCGGCGGTAGCGGTGTCGTTGCGTTTCATGTGGCGCTTTTCCACAAGCCCGGTGACGGCGAGGCCGAAGATCGGCTCCGGCGCATCGATCGAATGCCCCCCCGCCAACGGAATGCCCGCCGCGTCGCACACCGAGCGACCGCCACGAATCACTTCCCGCGCCACTTCCGGCGCCAGCACATTCACCGGCCAGCCGAGGATCGCGATCGCCATCAACGGATCGCCACCCATCGCGTAGATGTCGCTGATTGCGTTGGTTGCGGCGATGCGGCCGAAGTCGAACGGGTCGTCGACAATCGGCATGAAGAAATCGGTGGTCGACACCACCCCGCGCTCGGCATCGATCGCATACACCGCCGCGTCATCACGCGATGCATTGCCGACCCAGAGTTTCGGATCGAGGTTCTGTGCGCCGCTGCCGGCGAGGATCACTTCCAGCACCTGCGGGGAAATCTTGCAGCCACAACCGGCGCCATGGCTGTATTGGGTCAGACGAATCGGCTCGCTCATGGGAGAGTCTCTGGCAATGAATGGGGCGGATTCTAGCAGAGCGTGGTGGAGCGTTTCTGTCGGGTGCATGCCGGGCGCGGCCTATTTGCCTCGTCTTCAGAAGAAAATCGGTTACAGGTTGAGAATCCGTTCCAGGGACACCAGCACTTCCTGAGTGATGGCATTCAGTCGGATCGTGTAGATCGTGTAGGCAACCGTCAGCACGACGGCGGCCATGGCCCAAGGCGTCCACAACGGCCATGTCCGCTTGATCCGGTAGTTGCGTGGCGCGACGTTTTTCAGCGGATCGGTCAGGCGCGCGGGCGTCTCGCCACGCAGTGGGCGCAGCAAGCCATGCAGTTGTTCGATGATCTTCTGTATTTCGTCATCGCCCTTGGCATGGGCGCCGTATTTGCCCTTGAGGCCGGAGATCAGGCACTGGTACATGAACTCCAGCACGTGCTGATAGCGGGCTGCTTCGGGGATCATGTTGTTCATGACGGTGAAGAATTTTTCGCCGCCCTGGGTTTCCCCGTGGAACTGACTGAGCAACGAGCGTGCGCTCCAACTCGAGAGCCGACCCCAAGTGGTGCGCATGACCACTTCGTCAATCAACAGGCACAGGCTGTAGGAATAGGCCTTGAGCATGCCGGCGTCGTAGTCGAGCTGGCTGACTTCTTCCATGATCGTGGTGATCTGGTTGCTGACGCTTTGGTACAGCGCAGGTACGTCGTCGTGCTGGTCCAGACGGCGCAGGCGAATGACCAGACCGATCAGCGGCGTGGCGGCATCGCACAGCGGGTTCCAGGCCACACCGCGTATGTCGAATTCAGGATCTGCTAGCAGCAAGGTTGGCTTGGGCTTGACTTGTTGCTCGGGCAGGTCCGGTTCAGCGTTACTGGTGTCCTGTTGCGAATAGTCGAAGAGCGGATTACTGGCGTCTGCCGCCGGCGCATTTTCGGTGGGTATGTAATCGGGCATCTTTTTTACTCCTTCTTATCCAGAACGGTAATTCCGGCTGCGGGATTACCGGTCAGTGGCCCCCAAACTCGCCACTACTCTGCTGGATTCGCCGATGGTAGCGGACGCGTTCGAGAATCCGTTCAACGCCGGCAGGGTTTGGTCACTGTTGTGATTTGTCTTCGGTGGCTTGTCCTAGAAAGCCATCAAACATCTGCCTGCTGGCATTTAATTGCTGCTGCTCCGCTGCTGATATGCGGCGGTACTGCGGTGAAGGCTGTCGCTTCGGGGTGTCTTTGGGAAGGTCAAACCGGCGCATCCATTGATTGCTGGTGCGCTCGTTGAGCCTCACTTCGCCAGCAATCGAGCCGTAATGCAGTGAACCGATGTTGCTGACCCGCAATGGCTTGAGCACTTCGTTGACCATCACATACAGTTCAGGACGCGGGTCAACGCTGGCCTTACCCAAGGCAGGCCAGTCCCCAGCACGAAAGATCGTGCCCCATTCGTAAGGCAAGACGCCGATGCGTACGTCGTTGAGTTGTTCGAGCAAGTCCGCAGTTGTGCCTAATTTGCTTACCCAATGGTGGGCGATAAAGGTGTACCAATTGAGGTTGGTATAGCCGGTGCGCCACTTTTGATTGCCGCAGGGAATGCACAAATCTGCCCCCCGATACTCTTGTATGAGTTCATATTCAATGTGTTGATAATTTTCCCACTCGAAACTGTGTTGAACGCCTAGTCCGGCGGCGCCGTGCAGCGGACGTAAAATATTGCAAAGATCGAGCATTAGGGTGTCGAATCTTTTCTTACCGGGGCCCTTAAGCTCTTCTACGGGAAGGTAGAGTCTGACAGTTGTCATCGAGCCATGAACCTTTTCGTACCACCCTGCAGGCGAGCAAACATCAAACATATACGCGCCGACTTTTTCAAACCCCTTGCCGGATGACCACATAAGTGCAGCCGACTCTGATAGTCCATCCGACTGTATATACGCAATGCAGTCCTGCTTGTTTTGCGGGTTGAAGGCTCTCTCAATCATGACCTCTCCCCCCGTATAACCCCACACCAATTTTTCACCGAAATACGTGCAATAGAGTTCAAAAGCCTGAGCAATATGTTTTCTCCGCACAGGAAGATAAGCATCGACCAAATGAAAAACCGCGACCATCCCGACTTGTAAAACCGGCTTCTCTTCATCGTCCTCATCAACAATGGTGAAGTCCCAGCGATGAGCATCGAAGTCTTTGAAAAATGTCTCTTCATTCATGATGGGTCTCCGGCGCATCTTCCCAGAACACATAATTGTGGATGGTGGTCTGCTGGTGCTGCTGACGTTGGTTCCATTCGGTCCACCGGGCTTGGGCCTCCTGCTCGTCCGCGACTAAAGTCGAATGTGAAGGCCCTGTATTGAGATGTGCAAAGGCTGGCATGGCGGCTCCAGTCCCTAAACCGCCACCCGCCAGAAGTCGCTTGGTGACAGCACTGATGAAAGGCTTGAAGCGGATCGAATGTCCGCCCGCATTGGCGACCAGAGCAGTTGCTTCAGCCGCAGCAGTAGCGGGCGCGGCCGCCATGGATGTCATCGCCGCGCCAATCGCCACAAAGGGTGCGGCCAAAGTGATTTCAATGCCTGCAACAGCTCGTCGATTCTCAGCCTGTATCGCTCGTTCATCCGGTGCTGCTGTCATCACTGGAGTTCCAAGTGCTACGAACTGGTTTTCCAATCTGAGCCGCGCTGCCGCATGTTCTGCATCTATGCGGCCAACCAGCAGCTTGTGCCTGGCCGCTGCGGCGCGCGACGCCAAGCTAGTGACTTGCGCGACCGGACGGTAGACTGGCTCACTGGCCGAGGAGCGGACCCACTCACGCCACTTTTGTTTATCGCTTGAGTCGCAATTTCTGGTCTCAAGGAGCCTCAGCTTCTGATACCCCCCTGCAATATCCGCGTATGCGGTCTGTTGATCACGAGTTAGCCTGTCCCCCGGAAACTTCATCTCAATCACCGATGCCAAATTACCTTGACTGTATTGCGACACCCCTGGGTTTCCGAACGATTTAAGACGCAGGACATCAGGTATACGCAGCAATCCACGAGGTTTTTTTTGTCCATCAATCCAGAGTGCACCGTCACTCGTCGAAGGCGTGGGTGACAAAAGTTGTTCAAGATCCGTTTTGCTCAACAGATCGGTTTCAACGCGCATGCTTGCAAGTTGTTCAAAGTGACGGTTGCGCAACTGTTGATACTGCGAAAGCGGAAAACTGCTTGGCCGATGAGGCTCGCGCTTGCTCATGATCGGTTGCGGTGGACTTTTGCTCATATCAAAGCCGACTTCACCGCAGTAAGGAAAGTGATACTTGAACGCTTCGTTATCACACCGCACTAACTGCGAGACGGTGCGCTGATACATTGGATAGCCATCCTTCGCGCGCTTATAGGGAGTCGCTCTAGCGTATGAGGCTTTTTCACACAAGTACCATAAGTCCAGGGGGTCCGTGACGGGTAACACCATGCCGCTACTACTGGGTTTAGTGACACTGCGGGTTTTACCGGCAGGGGCTCGGCTTGCTGTTCGCGGCTTTAAGGGTTCATTCATGACTTGTTCTCTTCCGATGTCGGGTTCAGGGCAAAGTCAATGTCCATAACGCCGAAGTCATCCCAGTATCCGGCACGGAGCTTCACGAGTTTGTTCTCATCGGCTAATACTTGAATTTCCAAAGGCTCTGCATCGCTTGAACTAACAATTTTGGTTTTGCCTTCGGCGTCAGTTCTTTCGCGTAAAGTGTGGCCGCTGCCGCGTGATATTTCATAAGGCCGATCGGCTACCGGAGCACCGGTATTGGCGTCCCGCAGGATAAAAAATTCTTGCAAGTCGCCGGCTGAAGGACTGCCTTCTCCCCTCCAGCCGCCATGGCCTTCAGGCCGGCCGTGCATCTCGACCGGACCTTTGATAGTGATCAATAAGCCGTCGAGTGTGATGCCGCTGTCGTCGAGGGTGAGAGTTCCCGCAGGGGCCCTGAAGACAATGCGCTGCCCTGCTTTCACTTCGTAGTAAGTAGTTTCCTGTTCAATAGTCTTACCAACCGCCAGCCGATAATTACTCTGTACTTTGTGATCGACGTTCCCGCCGGTTCGAATGTGATGATCAGTTCCCGTTTTATCGTGGCGCTCATTGCCAACACATTCGATACGGTTGTTGTCGATGACGATCTCGTGATCACGACCGACATGGTGAAACCTATCCCGAGCGACGGCGTGACGATGGTCCTGGCCAATATTCACGGTCTCGTTGTTGCTGACCTGTTCTATACGGTCATGGCCGACCTCGACTTTTTCATCATGTTCGACCCGCTTGTTACGATCATTGCCAACAAACACTCCATTGTCGTTTTTGACATGAACGTTCTTGTCCCTTTCCGCATGGATAAACACCTCCTGCTGGCCCAACTCATCCTCAAACCGCAGCTCATTGAAACCTGCCCCTTTGTGCGTGCGGCTTTTGATGGTCATGCGGGTTTTGTGTTTCGGTAATTCATACGGCGGCAGGTTGGTTTGCCGATATGCACGCCCGGTCGCAATTGGCTGG